>DASVZD010000432.1:0-13718 GCA_036391815.1 Rhodocyclaceae bacterium | reverse complement strand
AGCCGGCACCGCCGGCGCAGCGGCGGGCGCCGCGGCGGCGCCGCCGGCCGCCACTTCCCCGGCGATCGCCGCCCTGAGGTGGGCGATCAGGCCGGCATCGGCAGCCGGCGGCTGGACGCCGCGTTCCAGGTAGCCGAACATGTCGCGCACGGTTCCCGTGGCGGCGAGGATGCTGTCCATCACTTCCTTGGTGAGGACCAGCTCGCCGTTGCGCAGCTTGTCGAACAGGTTCTCGGTCAGATGGCAGAGCGTCACCAGTTCCGTCGCGTTGAGGAAGCCGGCGCCCCCCTTGATCGTGTGGAAGCCGCGGAAGATGTCGTTGAGCAGCTTGCGATCATCCGGCGCGCGCTCGAGGTCGATGAGCATGTTGTCGACGCCCGAAAGCAGGTCCGTGGCTTCCACCAGGAAATCCTGCAGCAGGTCTTCCATCCCTTGAAAGTCGCTCATGCCATCTTCCTTTCTAGAAGCCCAGGCTTTCCAGCAGGTCATCCACCTGCGCCTGGCTCGTCACCACGTCGCTGCGCCCGGCCGCGTTGACCACGGGGCCGTTCATCAAGCCTTCCGGCGCCGCCGCCCTGCGGTCCTCCGGCATCACCTCGATCAGCACCTTCAGCAGCTGTCCCTCGAGGCCCTGCACCATCTCGACGACCTTCTTGATCACCTGGCCGGTGAGGTCCTGGAAGTCCTGGGCCATCATGATCTCGGTCAGCTGCGCGTTGGTCCCCTTGATCTTTGCCGGCGCGCCGGCGAAGAAGGCGCGCGAATCGGCCGCCAGCGCCTTGAATTCATCGACCGACAGCTGGTTGGCGAACATCCGCTCCCAGCGGGCGCCGAGCGCCTCGGATTCGGCCAGCAGCGCATCCTGCAGCGGCTTGGCCACGTCGGTGGCGTTCAGCACGCGGCTGGCCGCCTGCTCGGTCATCTGCGCGATGTAGGTCAGGCGCTCGCGCGTGTCCGGCATGCGGTTGGCCGAGTCCTGCAGCATCTTGTCGTAGCCGAGCTGGCGCAGCGAGTCGTGCAGCTGGCGCGCCATGTGGCCGATCTTGTTGAAGGCCGCCTCCTGCGGCGATCCCTCGTCTCCCGCAGCGGCCGGAGCCGCCACCTGGTCGGACACGGAGTCGAACAGCGCCTGCAGCTCGTCGGAGTCGCCCGAGCCGTCCGCGGCCTTGCTCGCGGGGGCGGGCGGCGGGGGCGGCGCCGGGGGCGTGGCGGCGATGGTGTCGAACAGCGCCTGGAGGTCTTCCGAGTCGCCCGATTCGTCGAAATTGACAGGTTTGACCATGCTGGTATCTCGTCCCGTGGATGGGCCTACAAGCCCATCTTGTCGAATATCTTCACCATCTTCTCGTTCAGGGTCGCGGCGGTGAACGGCTTGACGATGTAGCCCGACGCGCCGGCCTGTGCGGCGGCGATGATGTTCTCCTTCTTGGCCTCGGCCGTGATCATCAGCACCGGCATGTGCTTGAGTCCGGCGTCGGCGCGGATGCTCTGCAGCAGCGTCAGGCCGTCCATGTTCGGCATGTTCCAGTCGGTGATGACGAAGTCGATGCCGCCGCCGGATTGCAGCCGCTGCAGCGCCACGGCGCCGTCCTCGGCCTCCTCGACGTTGGTGAAGCCCAACTCCTTCAGCAGGTTGCGCACGATGCGGCGCATCGTCGAGAAGTCGTCGACGACAAGGAATCTGATCTTGCTGGGGTCAACAGCCATTTATTCTCACTCCGCCTTAATCTCGGTGGGATCTTGCCAGCAGCGGGCGCAGCGTCTCGGCGAGCGCCTCGGCGTCGAACTTGGCGACATAGGCGTCGACGCCGACGCTCTTGCCCATCGAGCGGTTCGCCTCCGACGACAGCGACGAGTGCATCACCACCGGGATGCCTTCGAAGCGCTGGTCCGACTTGATGTTCTTGGTCAGCACGTAGCCGTCCATTTCCGGCATCTCGGCGTCGACCATGATCACGCTCACCTCGTCGCGCAGGTCGCGGTTGGTCTGCTGGCAATGCGCGGCCATGCCGGAGAGCCGGGTCCAGGCCTCCATGCCGTTCAAGGCGTGCTTGTGCTTGACGCCGAGCTTGTCGAGCACCTCGGCGATCTTCTTGCGCGCCACCGCGGAATCGTCGACGAAGAAGACGTTGTGGTCGTCGGCCGCCTCGGCCCGCTCGATCTGCGGGATGATGGCCTCGCCGAAGGTGTTGGCCATGATCTGCTCGACGTCGACGATCGACACCAGCTTGCCGTCCGGCAGCTCGGTGATCGCCGTGATGTAGGCGTGCGAACCGCTGGTGACCGACTCGGGGGCGCGCACCCGATCCCACTCGACGCGGATGATGCGGTCGACGCCGTGCACCAGGAAGCCCAGCGTGCGCTTGCTGTACTCGGTGACCATCATCGAGCTGCCCAGTTCGCGGGGCGCGTCGGCCAGGCCCATCACCTTGGACAGGGAGACGCAGGGAATGACGTTGCCGCGCAGGCTGATCAGGCCCTCGACGCCGGCCGGCATGTTGGGGGCCTTGGTGATCGACGGCGTCTTGCTGACCTCGCGCACCTTGAAGACGTTGATGCCGAAGGTCTCGTGGGTGCCGAGCGAGAACAGCAGGATCTCCATGCGGTTCGAGCCGGCCAGCTTGGTGCGCGCATCGACGCTTTCGAGCAGCGCCGGCGACGGGCCGCTGGAGCCGGCCATCAGGATCGATTGGAGCGATTGTTGGGGGGCGTTCATGAAGCGGCTCCTTGCTGTTCAGCGGCGGCTTCCCCGCGCAGCAGCAGGCGCGTCAGGGTTTCCGCCAGGCGCTGGGGCTCGAACTTCGGCACGTACTCGTCGACGCCGACCGACTTGCCGAGGGCCATGTTGGACATCGACGACAGGGAGGAATGCATGATCACCGGGATGCCGGCGAAGCGCGGGTCGGACTTGATGTTCTTGGTCAGGATGTAGCCGTCCATCTCGGGCATCTCGACGTCGGTCAGGATCAGCTGCACCATGTCCTTGACCTTGCGCCCGCTGGAATCCGCATAGTTGGCGATCTTCTGCATCTCGTCCCAGGCCACGCGCCCGTTGATGGTGGCGATGCCCTTGATGCCCAGCACGTTGAGCGTGCGCTCGATCTGGTTGCGGGCGACCGACGAGTCGTCGGCGTAGAGGATGGTCAGGTCGGAGCGGTTGAGCGGCTCGATCGCGGTGAACTTGTACTCGTCGTCCTGCTTGGCGGTTTCCGCCAGCACGCGTTCGACGTCGAGCATCATGACGAGGCGGTTGTCGGCCAGTTCTGTGACGGCCGTGACCAGCCCGCCCAGGTTGGCGGTCAGCATCTCCGGCGGCACGCGCATCTGCGCCCAGTCGAGCCGCAGGATGGTATCGACGGCCTCGACCAGGAAGCCCTGCGTGTGCCCGTTGTATTCGGTGACGATCATGATGTCGCGCGGCGACTCGGGCTGCATTCCCACGTATTCGGCCAGGTCCACCACGGGTACCAGCACGCCGCGCAGGCTGACCATGCCCTTGACCGACGACGGCATGTCGGGCGCCGCCGTGATGGGCGGCGTGCGCATGACTTCGCGGACCTTGAAGACGTTGATGCCGAAAGTTTCGCGGCGCCCGGTGCGGGCGTCCATGCCGAGCGAAAACAGGAGGATTTCCAGCTTGTTCGTACCCGCCAGGCGGGTGCGCGCGTCAATGTTCTTCAGCAAATCGGACATATCCGAACCTCTCGCCAGATCTTCCTCGGTTTAGGAGCCTGGAATGTTACGACATTTCGGAAGGCCGCTCCGCCGCGGCAGCCCGGGGCGGCGCGGCTGCGGCGGCATCACAGCGACGACGCGGCGTCGGCCTCGCCGGCCGTGATGCCGAAAATCACTGTCGCCATGTTGCCCACCTCGTTGTACTCGAAGCTCGACGACAGGGCGCGCACCAGGGCGAGCCCGCGGCCGTAGGGCACGTCCCTGCCGGGGACGGCGCGGCGCGCGGCGGCATGGTCGAAGCCGGCGCCGCTGTCGCGGCAGGTGATGCGCAGCCAAACCCCGCCGGCGTGCTCGAACTGCTCGATCCCCAGCTCGATCTCGCCCTCCGCGAGGCTCGCCAGGCGGACCTCGCGCTCGCGCACGAAGCGCTCCATGCCCTCCGGGTCGACCTTCTGCCGCGAGTCGAGCCGCAGCAGCCCATGGTCGAGCGAGTTGTTGAAGAGCTCGGAGAGGATCACGAAGAGCTCGCCGGCGCGCTCCCCGATGCCGCCGATCTGCGCCACCAGCCCGTGCAGCAGGGGCACCACGTCGACCTCGCGCAGTTCCTGGGCGCCGAGCCGCAGGCTGAAGCACCACCCGGCCTGGAAGGTCTCGGCGGCGGGCTGCAGCGCCGGCGCCGGCTGGTCCGCCGGCAGCGCCGGCGCCTGGCCCTGCACCAGCACCATGGCGACGTCGTCGGCCATCGCCGCCGTGCCGCGATGCCTGGAGACCGCGGAGACGATGCGGTCGAGGCGGGTCTCGGGCGCGCTTCCCGCCAGCGTCCGGGCCAGCCGCTCGCCGCCGAACAGGTCCCCCGCGGCATTGGCGGCCTCGACCAGTCCGTCCGAGTAGAGCAGCAGCTGCTGGCGCGCCCCGAATGCGCGCATCTCGGTGGTCGCCTCGAATTCGCGGTCGTCGAGCAGGCCGAGCGGCAGGTGGCCGGTTGCGCAGGCCGGCTCCGCCGTGCCGTCGGCGGATACCAGCAGCGGCACCGGGTTGCCGCCGTTCCAGATGCGGACGAAGGCCTCGCGGAAGTCGACGGCCGCCACCGTGGCGGCGACGAAGCGCCCCTCCGGCAGGAACTGGCGCACCTTGGCGTTCATCTCGCGCACGATGGCGTCGATGCCGAAGCCCTTCTCGGTCATGCGGTAGAACGGCGCGATGATCGGCAGCACGTTGATGGCGGCCACCAGGCCGTGGCCCGGGCCGTCGGCCAGCAGCACGTGCAGCGTGCGTGCCGGGGTGCGCGCCGCCGCGATGACGTCGCCGCCGAAGACGGCGGCGGCGGACAGCCAGTGGCGGATGGCCGGGTCGTCGAGCTTGTCGGCGCTGACCAGGTAGCGCAGCAGGTGCTCGGCGATGCGCTTCTCCTCCTCCGCCGCCGCGTAGTGCCGCACCAGTTCCTTGCCGCGCTCGCGCTCCTGCCGCTGGATGCGCAGCAGGCGCTCGATCACCTTGAGGCGCGCGTCCAGCATGTCGGCGGACACCGGCTTCACCACGTAGGCGTCGGCGCCCACGCCGAGCGCGCGGATCTGCAGCTCATCGTCGCGATGCCCGGTGAGGAACATCACCGGCTGCCAGCGGTCGCCGGCCCGCCGCTGCACTTCCTGCGTCAGCGCGAAGCCGTCCATCTCCGGCATGTGGATGTCGGTGATGACGAGATCGGGCCGCTCGCGGTCGAACAGCGCCAGCGCACCGGCACCGTTGTCGGCGGAGACGACGGCGTGGCCGAGCCGGGTCAGTTCGCGCCGCGCGAAGTAGAGGTCGTCGGGATTGTCCTCGACCAAGAGTATCTTCATGGCCGAAGGAGCCGGGGCGTCAGCTGATGGAGAACAGCTTGCCGAAGTTGGCGATTTCGATGACTTGCTTGACCGCGCCGCGGCAATTGGCGAGCGACACGTTCTTGCCGGCGCCGCGCGCCTTGTCGCGCAGCATCAGCAGCATGCCGAGGGCCGAGCTGTCCAGGTAGTCGACGCCGCTGAAGTCCACCTGGATCTCCTGGGGCCCGTCGTTCTTCAGGACCTGGTCGACGGCATCCCGGAATTCGCGGTGCGCATTGAAGTCGAAGCGCCCGCTCAGCCGGATGACGCTGCGGCCGTCAGTGGAAGAAACGCTGGTTTCCATGGCAGAGCCCCTTATGATTTTTCCCTTGCAACGAAGTATATAGCTTAGCGCGGCTGGCGGTCCCACTGGCGCAACTTCGCCAGGATGCGGGCGGCGATGTCCGGCAGCGGCGACACCTCCTCCACCGCGCCGACCAGGGCAGCCTCGCGCGGCATGCCGTACACCACGCAACTGGCCTCGTCCTGGCCGATGTTCCAGGCGCCCGCCTTGCGCATCTCCAGCATGCCTTGGGCGCCGTCCTTGCCCATTCCGGTCAGGATCACGCCGATGGCGTTGCCGCGCGCCTGCTCCGCCACCGAGCGGAACAGCACGTCCACCGACGGCCGGTGGCGGTTCACCGGATCGGCCTTGGACAACTCCGTGACGTAGTGGCCGCCGACGCGCTTGACCAGCAGGTGCGAATGGCCGGGCGCCAGGTAGGCGTGGCCCGGCTCGATGCGCTCGCCGCCCTGCGACTCGATCACGCGGACGCGGCACAGGCTGTCGAGGCGGCGGGCGAAGGAGCCGGTGAAGGACTCCGGCATGTGCTGCGTCATGACGATGCCGGGCACCTCCGGCGGCAGGCCGACCAGCACGTCCTTGATCGCCTCGGTGCCGCCGGTGGAGGCGCCGATGGCGATCAGCTTCTCCGCCAGCAGGCGCGGCGAAAGGGCCCCGCCCGCGGTCTCGGCCGGCGGCTTCTCGGCGCGGCCCTCGCCCGGGCGCGGCAGCGCGGGCGTCTTCAACTGGGCGCCGTAGGCGGCGCGCACCTTGTCGCGGATGTCCTCCGCATACGACTGGAGCAGCGCGGAATTCTCCGCGCGCGGCTTGGCGACGAAGTCCACGGCGCCGAGCTCCAGCGCCCGCAGCGTCGTCTCCGAGCCGCACTCGGTGAACGACGAGATCATCACCACCGGCATCGGACGCAGCCGCATCAGGCGGTCGAGGAAGTCGAGGCCGTCCATCTTCGGCATCTCGACATCGAGCGTCAGCACGTCGGGGGCGAGCGTCTTGATCATCTCGCGCGCCGCCAGCGCATCCGGCGCCGCGCCGACCACCTCGAGGTCGGGCGCGCCGTCGATGATCTCGGTCAGCAGCGCGCGCATCAGCGCGGAATCGTCGACGATGAGTACCTTGATGGCCACGGCGTCAGGTGAAGAGTTCGATGTCCCCGGTGACGGGCGCCTCGGAAAGCCTTTCGGCGTACTCCTTCTCGCGCTTCATCACGGTGTCGTTATGCATCCGGACCAGTTTCCTGACCAGGACGCGCCCTGTAGTGGGGAAGTAATATACCTTGCGCGGATATACATCCAGCAAGTCCTGCGCCGCCACGGCGATGCCTTCCGTGGCGAGAAAGTCAAGCACGAACTCGCAGTTGCGCTCGCCCACCTGGGAGGTCGACAGGCTGGAGAGCACCCGGCCGCCGCCGAACACCTTCGCCTCGAGCGCGCTCTTGCGGGCGCCCATCTTCAGCAGGTGGTTGATGAGCATTTCCATGGCGTAGACGCCGTAGCGGGCGGATGCCGAAACGATGTCGCGGTCGACGGCGTCCGCCAGCATGAAGTGGTTCATGCCGCCCACGCCCTTGTCGCGGTCCCGGATGCAGGCCGACACGCACGACCCGAGCACCGTGACCAGCACGATGTCGGCCGCCGTCACGTAGTACTCGCCGGGCAGCACCTTGACCGCCTCGACCTCGAACTGGCGGTCGAAATAGCGGTTGCCGGCGAGGTGCTCGGCGAAGCCCAGGTCGGCCATGTCAGACCGGCCGGTGGCGCATGTCGCGCGGCGGGCCCTTGCGGTCGGCCCGCTCGTACACGGTGCGGCCGAGCGCGCGGATCACGTCGGCGGCATGCAGGAAGCTTTCCGAGTGGCCGGCGAAGAACAGCCCGTCCTCGCGCAGCAGCGGGGCAAAGCGCCTGAGGATCTGGTGCTGCGTCTCCTTGTCGAAGTAGATCATCACGTTGCGGCAGAACATGGCGTCGAACGGCCCGTTGACCGGCCAGCGCGCATCCAGCAGGTTCACGCGGGCGAAGGTGATCAGCTTCTGCAGTTCCGGCCGCACCTTGACGTAGCCCTCCTGCGCGCCTGAGCCCTTGAGGAAGAAGCGGCGCAGCCGCTCGGGATCGAGCTTCTCGACGCGCTCCAGCGGATAGACGCCGCGCTCCCCGGTCGCCAGCACGTTGGTGTCGATGTCGCTGGCCAGGATGGTCACGGGCGGCGTCACGGTGCCGAAGGCCTCGCAGGCGGTCATGGCGATCGAATAGGGCTCCTCGCCGGTCGAGGCGGCCGAGCACCAGATGCGGACCGGCCGCTGCTTGAGCCCGACGATGTAGTCGGCGAGGATCGGGAAGTGGTGGCTTTCGCGGAAGAACGAGGTCAGGTTGGTCGTCAGCGAATTGACGAAGGTCTCCCACTCCTTCTCGTCGCCCTTTTCCAGATGCGCCAGGTACTGCGAGAAGGTCGCCATGCCCAGCGCGCGCAGCCGCCGCGCCAGCCGCGAGTAGACCATGTCGCGCTTGATCGGCGCCAGCGAGATGCCGGCGTGGTCGTAGATCAGCTTGCGCACGCGCTCGAAGTCGTCCTGCGTGAAATGGAATTCACGCTGGGGCGCGGCCGCGGACGCCTCGGGCCGACCGGAGCCGGGCGTCATCGCCATCGGGCGGCTACCACGGCGGCCACGCTCAGAACTCCTCCCACTCTTCTTCGTCCGACGGCAGGTGGGGCGGCGCGATCTGCCTGGCCTTGGCCGCGGCGCCGGCCAGCTTCGGCTTGTCGGCGGCAGCCAGCTTGGGCGGTTCCGCCAGCGTCCGCAGCGCCTCGCCGACCGGGCCGCCTTCGGCCAGCTTGAAGCTGCTGACCGTCTCGACCAGGCCGCGCGCCTGTTCCTCGAGGCTTTCGGCCGCCGCCGCCGCCTCTTCCACCAGCGCCGCGTTCTGCTGCGTCACCTCGTCCATCTGCGTGACGGCCTGCGTCACCTGCTCGATGCCCGAGCTCTGCTCGCGGCTGGCGGCGGTGATGTCGCCCACCAGCGCGGCGACGCGCTGGAAGGAGTTCACCACTTCGTCCATGGTGCTGCCCGCCTGCTCCACCAGCTTGGCGCCGCCCTCGACCTTGTCGACCGACTCGGCGATCAGCGCCTTGATCTCCTTGGCCGCCGTGGCGGAGCGCTGCGCCAGGTTGCGCACTTCGGTGGCCACCACCGCGAAGCCGCGGCCCTGCTCGCCGGCGCGCGCCGCCTCGACCGCCGCGTTGAGCGCCAGGATGTTGGTCTGGAAGGCGATGCTGTCGATCACGCCGATGATGTCGGCGATCTTGCGCGAGCTGTCCTGGATGTCGCCCATGGTCGCCACCACGCGCTTGACCATCTCGCCGCCGCGCGTCGCGATGTCGTTGGAGTTGTGGGCGAGGTCGTTGGCCTGGCGCGCGTTGTCGGCGTTCTGCTTGACGGTGGCGTTGAGCTCCTCCATGGAGCTGGCGGTCTCCTCCAGGCTCGACGCCTGTTCCTCGGTGCGCGCCGATAGGTCCTGGTTGCCGGCCGCGATCTCCTTGGCCGCCGTGTTGATGGCGTCGGTCGCCTCCTTGATGCGGCCGACCACCTCGCGCAGCTTCTCCACCGTGGTGTTGGTGTCGTCCTTCAGCTGGCCGAAGATGCCCATGTACTCGGCCTGCACGGTCTGCGTCAGGTCGCCGCGGGCGACGCGGTTGAGCACCTGCGAGGTCGACTCGAGCGCCTGCTGCGTCGTCTCGAGCAGCCCGTTGATGCCGCTGCTGAGGCTGGCGAAGAAGCCGTCCTTGCCGTCGAGGCCGAGGCGCATGGTCAGCACGCCCATGGCCGCCGCATCGACGATCTCCGCCACCTCCTGCTCGACCTTGATCTCCGCGGTGCGGTCCACCCATTGCGACACCCGGCCCAGGTAGCCGCCCTCGGGATCGTGCACCGGGCACGCCGTCACCCGCAGGTGGTGCCCGCTCAGCACGGTGTTGAAGGTGCGCGCCTCCGCCAGTTCGCCGCGGTAGCCCGCGCGCACGTCCTCGTCCTCGAAGTACTGCGCCAGCGGATTGCCGACCATGCGCTCCACGGCGAAGCCCGGATGCCTCTCCGCGATCCCGGGCGCCATCGCCCGCCAGAGATTCTCCGCCGCCTGGTTCATGTAGATCAGCCGGTTGTCGGGGCCGGAGATGGTCATCGGCACCGTCACGTTGTCGAGGCCGATCTTGATGCGCGTCATCTCGTCGGCGGTGCGCTTGGTCTCCGCCACTTCGAAGCCGAGGCGGTTCTGCATGGTCTCCAGGCCCTGCAGCACCTGGCCGATCTCGTCGCGGCGGCCGCAGTCCAGGCGGCTGTCGTACTTGCCGGCCGAGAGGGCGCGGAAGGCCGGCAGCACCTGGTTCTGCAGCGGGTCGCGCACCAGCCGGCGCACCAGCGCGAAGATGATCACCACCAGCGCGACGATGACGATGGCGGCGGTCGCCCACAGGTACATCTGCATGGTGCGCGACAAGGCCCAGAATTCGTCGGTGAAGGTGCCGCCGCCGATCGTCCATTGCCAGTCGGGGAAGGTGTCGAACACCACCACCTTCTCGCGCGGCACCTTGTCGCCGAGTTCGGCGTTCATCCAGTGGTAGCGGATTTCGCCCGTCTTCTTCTCCAGCATCTCGCGGATGAACTCGCGGCCGTCGGTGTCCTTCGCGTCGATCAGGTTGGCGCCCTCCTTGGCCGGATGCACCAGCAGCGTGCCGTAGTCCTTGCCGGGCCGCCCGTCGAGCACGTAGAAATAGCCGGTGTCGCCGATCTTGACCTTGCGGATCTCCGCCTTGAGCGCGGGAATCTCGGCGGAGACGTCGACGCCCACGAAGCTGGCGCCGATCACCTGCCCGGCCGCATCCTTGATCGGCGTGTAGGAGGTGTAGTAGTCCTTGCCGAACAGCTTGGCCAGGCCGGCGAAGCGCTCGCCGGCGAGCAGCTTGGCCCGCCCCGGATGGTCGTGCGCCAGCGGGGTGCCGACGGCGCGTTCGCCCTTCTCGTTGCGCAGCGAGGTGGTCACGCGGATGAGCTCGTCGCCCTTGCGCGCGAACAGCGTGGCGACCACGTGGGTCATGGCGGTGAAGCGATCGACCTCGTCGTAGCGCTGGTTGAGCACGGTCTTGCCGGTCGACAGCACCGGGACGTCGCCGCTGGCATCGACCTTGAAGCCGTCGGGGAACTCGGCTGCGAAGATGTCGTTGAGGCGCATCGCCTCCCGCTTCATCGCCGTGGCGCGCACCTCGATCATGCCGCGGATGATGCCGAGGTTCTGCTTGAGGTCCGCCATCGACTTCGCATCGAGGCCCTCCGACAGGTGGTGGCCGAGGAACAGCGTGGTGGAGCCCATCACCATGACGGCGCTCAGCACGCAGCCGAGCATGATCTTGGTCGACACCGAGGCGTTGTACAGGCGTCCCTTGAGCCTGGCGAAGACGCCGGTCGGCGCCACCCATCCTTCGCTGATCGCCAGCCCCTTGGCCCGCTTCTCGCGGAACATGCGGTAGGCGTCCTCGGCCGCCTCGACCTTGTGGCGCGGCGGCTTGTAGCGCACCGACATGTAGCCGGTGATCTGTTCGCCCTCCCAGATCGGCGCGGCGTGCGCCTCCACCCAGTAGTAGTCGCCGTTCTTGCAGCGGTTCTTGACGTAGCCCACCCACGGGCGGCCCTCCTGCAGCACCTTCCACAGGTCGGCGAACGCCTCGGGCGGCATGTCGGGATGGCGCACCACGTTGTGCGGTTCGCCGATCAGTTCCTCCGCCGTGTAGCCGCTGACGTCGAGGAAACCCTTGTTCACGTAGGTGATGCGCCCCTTGAGGTCGGTCTTCGAGACGATCAGCGTGTCGTCCGCCAGCACGACTTCGTTCTGGGTCACGGGGAGATTGGTTCTCATGGTGTCCTCGCTTGGGGAATTCGGGGATTCAGGGTTGCGCGGCGGCTTCGTCGACCAGCGCCATTTCGGAAGAGAGCATCAGGCGCTCGATGTCCACGACGATCAGCATGCGGTCGCCGAGCGTGCCGAGGCCTTCGATGTAATGGGTGCCGACCGTGGCCGCGAAATCCGGCGCCGGGCGGACCTGGTCGGCGCGCAGCGTGATCACGTCGGAGACGCTGTCGACCACGATGCCGACGATGCGGCTGCCGATGTTGAGGATGATGACGACGGTGAAGGGCGTGTAGTCGGCGGTGCCGACGCCGAACTTGATGCGCAGGTCTACGATCGGGACGATGGTGCCGCGCAGGTTGATGACGCCCTTGATGAAGGGCGGCGCGTTGGCGATGGTGGTCGGATGCTCGTAGCCGCGGATCTCCTGAACCTTCAGGATGTCGATCGCGTATTCCTCGGGTCCGAGCGTGAAGGTCAGGTACTCCTGGGCGAAGCCGCCTTCCCCGGTGTCCTCGGCCTTGCCGTTGTCGTGGTCCATGCTGTGCTCCTGATAATCAGGCCGCTGCCGGCAGCGCGCTGCGCGCCATGCCGACCAGCGCCGAAACGTCGAGGATCAGGGCGACGTGGCCGTCGCCCATGATGGTGGCGCCCGAAACGCCGGGCACCTTGCGGTAATTGGTCTCCAGGCTCTTGATGACCACCTGCTGCTGGCCGACCATGGCATCGACGAACAGCGCGGCCTTCACCCCGTCCGACTCGAGGATCACCATGATGCCCTCGTCGAACGCGGTCACCGCGTTGGGGATGCGGAACACCTCGTGCAGCGCGATCACCGGCAGGTACTCGTCGCGCACCTGTATCAGCCGCTCGACGCCGGAGACGCTCTTGATCATGCCGCGCTCGACCTGTAGCGACTCGATCACGTAGCCCAGCGGCGCGATGTAGATCTCGCGGCCCACCGCCACCGACATGCCGTCGAGGATGGCCAGCGTCAGCGGCAGCTTGACGGTCATGCGCGTGCCGATGCCGGCCATCGACTGGATCTCGATGCGGCCGCCCAGCGCGCCGATATTCTTCTTGACGACGTCCATGCCGACGCCGCGGCCGGACACCTCGGTGACCTGCTCGGCGGTGGAGAAGCCGGCCTCGAAGATCAGCTGCCAGACCTCCTGGTCGGTCATCTGGTCGGAGACCGGCAGGCCGCGCTCCTTCGCCTTGGCGAGGATCTTGTGGCGGCTCAGGCCGGCGCCGTCGTCGCCGACCTCGATGACGACGTTGCCGCTCTGGTGGTAGGCCTTCAGCGTGATGGTGCCGGCCGGCTGCTTGCCGCGCGCCTCGCGCGCGTCGGGCATCTCGATGCCGTGGTCGAGGCTGTTGCGCACCAGGTGGGTGAGCGGATCCGTAATGCGCTCGATGAGGCCCTTGTCGAGCTCGGTGTCCTCGCCGATCAGCTGCAGCTCGACCTTCTTGCCGAGCTTCTGCGACAGCTCGCGCACCACCCGCGGGAAGCGGCTGAACACGACCGACATCGGCATCATGCGGATCGACATCACGGCTTCCTGGATGTCGCGCGTGTTGCGCTCCAGCTGCGCCAGTCCGTTGATCAGCCGCTCGAAGCGCACCGGGTCGACGGTGGAGGCCGACTCGGTCAGCATGGCCTGGGTGATGACGAGTTCGCCGACCAGGTTGATCAGCTGGTCGACCTTCTCCACGCCGACGCGGATCGAGGTATCGCCGCCCGGCTTGGCGGGGGCCGCCGGGCGCCTCGCTTCCGGCTTGGCGGCGGCGTGCGGCGCCGCCGGAGCGGCCGGCGCCTCAGGCGGCGGCGGAAGGTCAACGAAGAAGCCGTAGGCCTCGCCGTCGCCGGCCGGCGTCGCCGCCGCCTGCGCGGGTGGAACGGGTGCGGGGTCGGTGAAGAAGCCATAGGCGCCGTCCGGCGAGTCGGCCGGGGTCCCCGCCTGGGGTTCGATCGCCGGCAGGGGTTCGAAG
>DASVZD010000431.1:0-2879 GCA_036391815.1 Rhodocyclaceae bacterium | reverse complement strand
ATCGCCTAATGCGGCTGTCGTGGGCGGCACCTCGAACAGCCGATTGGCAATGGCAGCGGCGGCTTCGCGCACTTCGGCGTCAGGCGAAGCCAACACCAGCCGCGGCGCGCGGGCGACGATCCACTGGCGCAGGATGGGCGGCAGCTGCTCGCGGTCGAGCCGGCGGTAGACGCGCAGGTCGGGATCGAGATACAGCCCGGCGGGGATGGCGTCCAGCTGCAGCGTCACTTCCTCGCGCGGCCGCCCGACGTCGATCCAGCGCACTTCGGATCGATCCGCATAGCGGATCTCGAGCGGCAGGTGCAGGGCGTAAGCCGGCGCACCCTGCGTCACGGTCACGGCCAGCGCGACCTTGCCGGGAGCGGCGCCGGTCCTGGCGCGGACGACCGCCTCGGCGATGCTCACCGCCGGCCCGCCGGACCGGTTCAGCCATTGGTCGAAGAAGGGTGCCAGGGACCGGCCGGCCGCCTGCTCGAAGGCCTGTCGCAGGTCGTCCCACGCAGCGACCTTGAAGCGCTGCCGTGCCCAGAACGAACGGATCGCGCGGCGGAAGGCCGCGTCCCCGATCTCGTCGCGGAGCATCACGAAGAGCATGGCCGCCTTGCCGTAGCCGACGGCTTCGCCGGCGCCGTGCGTGCGGCTGCGGAAGGAGGCGAGCGTCTGCTGCTCGCTCGCCGGCACCGCGGCGAAGTCGCGCAGCCAGCCGAGCCGCATGGCGCGCGCGGCCGCCGGCGACTCCTGCTCCTTGTAGGCGTAGTCGGCCATGAAGGTCGTCAGTCCCTCGCTCCAGTTGCCCTTGGCGTAATCCACGTAGACGCCGTTGCCCCACCAGTCGTGCAGCACTTCGTGGCCGAGCGAGGTGGCGCGGATGAAGGGCAGCTTGAGCACCTCGGCGCCGAGGTAGGTGAGCGTCGGCATGCCGAAGCCGGTGGGCAGGGGGCTGGCGACCACCGAGAATTCGGTGAACGGGTAGCGGCCGATCTCGCCGCTGTAGCGTTCGAGGTAGCGCTGCACGTCGCGAAGATAGCCGTCGGCCAGGCCGGGCATCGCATCCAGATCGCGGAAGAAGTAGGTGCGCACCCGCACCGGCGCACCGTCGGCAAGCCGCATGTCCTGTTCGCGGACCGTCCAGGGGCCGGCCATCAGGTCGATGCCGTCCGCCGGGTGGGCGAACTCGAAGCTGGCGCGATAGCGGTCCGCGCCAGCGCTCGGCAGCGCTTCGCGGGTCAGGCGTCCGGGCACCAGCGCGCGCTGGTCGGCCGGCACCGAAAGGCTGACCCGATAGCTGAATTGCGGCGCCGGCCGCGGATACCAGGCGGCACCGGCGGGCAGGAAGCTGCCGTCGCTCGAGGCGGCCGGCGGCAGTTCGCCCAGCACCGCCCGATAGTCGAGGTTGCGATCCAGCGCCGGCAGCGTGCCGCCGTATTCGAGCCGCAGGCGGCGGGCATGCGCGGGCAGCGCCACGCGCCAGCCGCGCACCGCGCCGTGGCCTCCGTCGCCGACGATGGCCAGCGCCTTGCCGTCGGACGACGCGGCGCGCACCGCGAGGGATTCGTGCAGTTGGAAGCGGAAATCGCGGTCTGACGGCGTCACCAGGGCGACCGCCTCGAAGCGTCGCGTCGCCGGGTCCAGGTCGACTTCAAGGTCCAGCGCCGGCGCGGCGAGGGCCGCTTGCTGTGCGAGCACGACCAGGCCCAGCAAGCCTGCGGCGAGCAGCCGTCTCATGGAACGGCGGGAAACTTGGCGACCAGGTCAACGGTGGCGTCGCCGCGGCGCACCTGGATCGGCAGCCAGGTGCCGCCGGGCTGGCGCCGCACCGCGGCGATGACCTGGGTGACCTTGTTCACCGGCTGGTCCGCGACCCGGAGCAGGCGGTCGCCCGCCTTCAGCCCGGTCTTCTCCGCCAGGCTGCCCGGCGTGACTTCGGCGACGCTCACCGCGCCCTTGTCGCTGTCGAGCCGCACCCCCAGGCGCGGCGGCTCGGGCGGCGCCTCGGCCTGTTTCGGCAGCGCAAACACGGCGTCGGCCATGCCGGTGCCGATGCTGGCGCAATCGGTCTCGACCGACATCGGCATCAGGATGCCCACCTTCTTCACGCCGAGATCGCGCAGCTGGTGGGGCACGCCCCAGCCGAAGCGAAGATGGCCGTTGCCCATGATGCCGACGATCAGCGGCCCGGCGCCGGCGCGACCGGCGCGACCCGCAATCGCCTCGGCCATGGCGCGGTCGCGCGCCGTCTGGGACTCGACGAAGCGGACAAAGCCGCGCTCGGCGGCGGACTTGTCGCCATGGGCGTCGGCTTCCGCCTTGGCGCCATGCCCGCTGTCGAGGGCCGGGTGCTGGCGATAGATCTCCTGCAGGAAATCCCGGTACGCGGCGCTCGGCGGCGCGGGGCGGCTCACGCCTTCACGCTCGGCTGCGGCGACGGCGTCCCAGCCCTTCTCCGCGATGGCCTTGCTGAGCTTGCCGTCGATGTCGAGCGCCAGCATCGGGATGCGGTTCATGCGGGCGAACTCGAAGATCGGCAGATAGAGCTCCGCCGGCAGGCCCCATACGCTGTCCCATCCCGACTGCTCGATGAACTGCCGCGCCGTGAGTTCGCCGGCGACCCAGCGATCGAGCACCGGCTGCAGGCGCCGCGGGAACATCTCGAAGCCGATCGCCATCTGCGGCCGCTGCGCGTGCAGGACCGCGAGCGTCTGCACCTGCCAGCGATGGTCGTCGGCGACGTCGTGCTGTTCGCCGAGCAGCACGACATCCTTGGCCGCCATGTCGCCAAGCACCCAGCCGATGCTCGCCGGGCGCGGCCGCGCCCCGTCCAGCCGGCTCCACGCCGCGGCGCTGAGGCAAGCCGACGTCGCCGGCGGCGCGCCGGTCTT
>DASVZD010000430.1:0-1752 GCA_036391815.1 Rhodocyclaceae bacterium | reverse complement strand
GCGGGCGGCCACCTGGCACAGCATCTGGTCGCCGGCGGCGTGGCCGCAGGTGTCGTTCACGACCTTGAACTGGTCGAGGTCGATATAAAGCAGCGCATGCTGGCTGCCGGCGGCGGCGCGCGCCAGCAGCGCCTGCAGCCGGCGCTCGAACTCGGCGCGGTTGTAGAGGCCGGTGAGCGAGTCGTGGGTTGCGGCCCAGCCCATCTGCTTCGCCATCTCGTGCGTCTTGGTGACGTCGTGGAACACCAGCACCACCCCCACGACGTTGCCGTCGCGATCGCGGATCGGCGCCGCCGAGTCCTCGATGTTGAGTTCGGTGCCGTCGCGGCGAATCAGCACCGTGTGGTTGGCGAGGCCCACCACGACGCCGGTGCGCAGCACCAGTTCGACGGGGTTCTGCGCGACGGCACGGCTGGTTTCGTTGATGATGTGGAATATCTTGTCGAGCGGATGGCCCGCGGCGTCCGCCGCGGTCCAGCCCGTCAGCTCCTCGGCAACGCTATTGAGGAATTCCACACGGCCCGCGATGTCGGTCGTGATGACGCCGTCGCCGATCGATGCGAGCGTCACCTGGGCGCGCTCCTTCTCGGCAAACAGCAGCATCTCCGCCTCGTCGCGCTTGCGCCGGTCCTCGGCCAGCGCCCCCGCCATCTGCCTGAAGTCCCGCGTCAGGCGCGACACTTCGTCGCGACCATGATCGGCGCCCAGCGCGACATCGAGGTGGCCTGCCGCGATGCGATCGGCTGCCGCGGACAGCGCCGCCAGCCGAGCGGTCATGGTGCGCACCACCAGCCACGCGACCAATCCGCCCAGCACGATGGCGAAGATGGTGTAGGCGATGCCCTTGCGCGTGACCTCCGCCAGTTCCGCCTGCACCGTGGTGGCGTTGAGGATCACCCGGGCGCTGCCGATCGCCTGGCCCGCGACGACGATATCCACGGCCGTGTCCACCATGTCTTCGTGCCAAAGATGGCGCGGGCTGTCGCCGCTGAGCAGCGCCTTGCTGGGCCCGTCGTCGAGGACCAGGTTGAACAGCGCGTGGTCGCTGGCTGCGCGCACTCGGCCCTGGCGGTCGACGATCATGGCGAGTTGGAGGTTGGGCGTCTCGCTGAGGCTGTCGACCAGCTCCTCCATGCCGGCGACGTCGTTGGCGATCAGCCAGGACGGCGCGCCGACGGCGAGCGTCCGCGCCATGCTTTCCGCCTGCTGCGCGAGCTGGTGCCGCATGAACTCACGCTGGCGCGACACCATGTCGGCCACCACCATGCTCATCAACACGGCATGCAGCAGCACGACACCCGCAATGATGCGGCCGCGCATGCTGTGCAACAGGAAAGGGAGGATCCGGCGGGGCATGGGAAAACGTTCTGCTGGCGGGCGAAGGGCCTACGGGCGCCCTCTCGGCGGCTTGATCTGGGGCGGCAAGCCGATCGCGGCATCGTAGCGCCGCAGGAAATCGACGACGGGCTTGTAGGCCCCGTTGTCGGCCATCTCGAAATGCTGCTGGTCCATGTGGAATTGCGACTGGTCGACCGAGGGGTCCTTGTCTAGGCCGGCAAGCGCCTGTGCGACGCGGGCTGCCACGTCCGCCGGCACATCGTCGCGTACAACGACGGCGTTGTGCGGCAGCGGCGGCGTGCGCCAGAGCACCTTGAGCCTGGCCGCCTTGTCAGCGTTGGCGCGCGCCCAATTGCGATAGAAGCGCGAAGTGCTGCCGCAGGCCGCATACTCGCCGCTCCAGGCGTTCAGGAT
>DASVZD010000429.1:0-3961 GCA_036391815.1 Rhodocyclaceae bacterium | reverse complement strand
GTCGGCCAGCTTGATGAGGATGACGCGCATGTCGCGCGCCATCGCCAGCAGCATCTTGCGGAAGTTCTCCGCCTGCGCTTCCTCGTAGGACTGGTTCTCGATCTTGTCGAGCTTGGAGACGCCGTCGACCAGCTCGGCGGCGACCTTGCCGAAGGCCTCGCTGATCTGCGCCTTGGCGACCGCCGTGTCCTCCATGACGTCGTGCAGCAGCGCGGCGATCAGCGCCTGCGTGTCGAGCTGCCACTCGGCCAGCGTCGCCGCGACGGCGAGCGGATGCGAGATGTAGGGCTCGCCGCTGAGGCGGAACTGGCCGCGGTGGGCGTCGAAGGCGAAGCGGTAGGCCGCTTCGACGCGCGTCACGTCCTCGGGCTTGAGGTAGGCGGAGACGCGCGCCTTGAAGCGCTCGAAATCATCCGCCAGGTCCACCGGCGGATGCATGTCGAGCGGCAGGATCGGGATTTCGTCGGCTTCAGGAGCCGGCGTCGGTACAGGAGGATGCGGCGCGGACATCTTCATGCGTCCGCATCATGCGGGATCAGGCCTGCCCGCGGTTGAGGATTTCGAGGCCGACCAGGCCCTGGGCGATTTCGCGCAAGGCGACCACGGTGGGCTTGTCGCGGCCGGCTTCGACCTGCGGCGTGCTGCCCATGGTGATCTGGCGGGCGCGGTAGGTGGCGGCCAGGGTGAGCTGGAAGCGGTTGGGGATTCGTTTCAGGCAATCGTCTACGGTTACGCGGGCCATGGGGGTCCTCTATCGGGTATTCAGGAATCGGAAAACTTCCGGGTGGCGGGCCGCCTGTTTCGCGAAGCGCTGGCGGGAGGCCCGCACGGCGGCGCACAGGTCTTCGAGCGCCTCCTGCAAGTCGTTGTTGATTATAACAAAGTCGAACTCCCCGACGTGCTCCATCTCGCCGAGCGCGGCGGCGACGCGGCGTTGGATGACTTCTTCGCTGTCCTGGCCGCGCCCGCGCAGGCGCCGCTCCAGTTCCTCGACCGAAGGCGGCATGACGAAGACGCCGACCGTTTCCGGGAACAGCTTCTTGACCTGGTGCGCGCCCTGCCAGTCGATCTCCAGCAGCATGTCGTGGCCGGCCCGCATCTGCTCCTCGAGCCAGACGCGCGAGGTGCCGTAGAAGTTGCCATGCACCTCGGCCGACTCCAGGAAGTCGCCGCGCGCGCGCATGGCGACGAAGGTGGCCACGTCGATGAAGTGGTATTCGCGGCCGTCCTGCTCGCCCGGGCGCGGCGCCCGCGTGGTGTAGGAGACCGAGTGGCGGACCTGCCGGTCGCGTTCGAGCAGGAGCTTGACGAGGGTGGTCTTGCCGGCGCCGGAAGGCGCCGAGACGACGAAGAGGCTGCCGGCGTCCATGGCTACTCCAGGTTCTGCACTTGCTCGCGCACCTGCTCGATGAGCAGCTTGAGCTCGAGCGCGATGGCGGTGATCTCGGTGGCGACCGACTTGGAGGCGAGCGTGTTGGCTTCGCGGTTGAGTTCCTGCATGAGGAAGTCGAGGCGCTTGCCGACCGCGCCGCCCTTGTTGATGATGCGCTCCAGCTCGTCGAGGTGCGTCGCCAGGCGCGACAGCTCCTCGGCGACGTCGACGCGCGTGGCGAAAAGCCCCATCTCCTGGCGGATGCGCTCCTCGTCCAGGTTGGCGACCGCCTCGCGCAGCTTGGCGGACAGCCGCGTCTCGTAGTCGCCGATGGCCGCCGGCAGCAGCGGGCCCACCCGCGCGGTGAGCTCGCGCATGCGCGCGGCGCGCTCGAGGATCATGGCACCCAGCTTCTCGCCTTCGCGCGCCCGCGTGGCGAGGAATTCCTTCAGCACGTCGTCGGCCAGCGCGACCGCCGCCGCCTGCAGACGCTCGGGATCGACCGTCTCGTCGCCGAGCACGCCGGGCCAGCGCAGCACCTCGGCGACGCTGAGCGGCGCGGCGGCCGGCATGGCGGCGCGCACCACGCCGTCGAGGCGGGCCAGCTGCGCCATCAGTTCGGGGTTCGGCGCCAGCTCGCGCTGGGCGCCGGCCCGCGGCGACAGATTCAGCCGGCATTCCACCTTGCCGCGCGCCGCCGCCGCGGCGATCTTCTCGCGCAGGGGCATTTCGAGGAAGCGCAGCTCGTCGTGGCAGCGGAAGCTGACGTCGAGGAAGCGCGAGTTGACGCTGCGGATCTCGAGGTGGAGCGAGGCCGCCGCCAGCTCGGCCGTGCCGGCGGCATAGCCGGTCATGCTGTATATCGTCATCGTGGGAAGGGTATCGCCTTACAATCGTGCGAGTATAGACTGTGGAGCCTTCCGATAGGCACGGCGCCGCCCCCGTCATGTCAGCGCAGCAGAACAACCAGCCTCTTCCGCCCGGCTTCCAGCTCGACGGCTACCGCATCGAGCGGCAGCTGTCGGTGGGCGGCTTCTCGATCGTCTACCTGGCGTTCGACGAGGAGGAGACGCCGGTCGCCATCAAGGAGTACCTGCCCCATTCGCTGGCGCTGCGCACCGAGGGCTCGGTGCCGGTGATCTCCGAGGAGCATCGCAGCGCCTTCCGCCACGGCATGAAATGCTTCTTCGAGGAGGGCCGCTCGCTGGCCCATCTCAGCCATCCCAACATCGTGCGCGTGCTCAACTTCTTCCGCGCCAACGAGACCGTCTACATGGTGATGCGCTACGAGCGCGGCCGCACGCTGCACGAGCACATCCAGCATATCCGCAAGGCCAAGGGCAGCATCAAGGAAGGCTTCGTGCGCAACGTCTTCTCGCGCCTGCTCAACGGCCTGCGCGAGGTGCATGCGCAGAAGCTGCTCCACCTCGACATCAAGCCGGCCAACATCTACCTGCGCAACGACGGCGCGCCGGTGCTGCTCGATTTCGGCGCGGCGCGGCAGGCGCTCGCCACCGACGGGCCGAACCTCAAGCCGATGTATACGCCGGGCTTCGCGGCGCCCGAGCAATACGAGGCGCCCGACCAGCTGGGGCCGTGGACCGACATCTATGCCGTCGGCGCCAGCATCTACACGACGCTCGGCGGCAGCACGCCGCCGGCCGCCAGCGCGCGGCTGGTGAAGGACGAGCTGGTGCCGGCGGTGGTGCGCTGGGCGGGAAAGTACTCGCAGCATCTGCTCGAGACGGTCGACTGGTGCATGCAGCTCGACTACCTCGAGCGGCCGCTGTCGGTGTTCGCGCTGCAGAAGGCGCTGGCCGAGGGCGGCGAGCCGCGGCGCGACGCCTCCTGGGCCGACGCGCTGAGCCAGCGGCTCAAGGGCCTCATAGGGAAGCAGGCATGAAGTTCAGCATCTTCCACGACACGCGCATCGGCAAGCGCAAGATGAACCAGGATCGCCTCTCCTACAGCTACTCGCGCGAGGCGCTGTTCATGGTCGTCGCCGACGGCATGGGCGGCCACCTCGGCGGCGAAGTCGCAGCGCAGGTGGCTGTCCAGTACCTGATCGACGCCTTCGAGCGCGAATCGGTGCCGCGCCTGCCCGATCCCTTCCTGTTCCTCTCCTGGGGCATGACCAACGCCCACCAGGCGATCGTCGACCACGCGGCCCAGCAGGGCATGGGCGAGGTCCCCCGCACCACCTGCGTCGCCTGCATCGTGCAGGACAGCGTCGCCTACTGGGCGCATGCCGGCGATTCGCGGCTCTACGTCATCCGCGACGGCCGCGTGCTGGCCGCCACGCGCGACCATTCGCGCGTCCAGGCGCTGGTCGACCAGGGCCAGATCTCGCCGGAGGAGGCGCGCCGCCATCCGGCGCGCAACCGCGTCTACAGCTGCCTGGGCGGCGACCATCCGCCGCAGATCGACTTCTCGCGCAAGACGACGCTCTGCGCCGGCGACGTCATCGCGCTGTGCACCGACGGCGTGTGGGGGCCGCTCGAGGAGGAGACGCTGGTCGCCACGCTGTGGCGCTCGCCGGTGCGCGAAGGCGTGCCGCGCCTGCTCCGTCCGATCCGGGGGCAGCGGACC
>DASVZD010000428.1:0-11928 GCA_036391815.1 Rhodocyclaceae bacterium | reverse complement strand
GCAGGTGGAAGCCGGTGATGCGGTAGTTGGCCGGGTCCTTGGAAAGATTGCTGTAGAGGCCGGACAGGATCAGCGAGAGGTTGGGATTGAAGGCGTTGGCGCCGCCCGCCGGGGCGACCGGCGCAGGAGCCGGCGTGGGCGCGGCGGCGATGCTTTCGGCCTTGGCGTCGGCGGCCGCGGCCTTGGTGTCGGCCGCCGCGGCCTTGGCCTCGGCCTGGACGAGACGCTGCTCGAGCGCATCGATGCGCTTCTCGTAGGCGGTGCGCAGGCGCGCGAGCTCCTCGCGCAGGGCGCGGATGTCGGCGCTGTCGGCGGCAAAGGCCGCGGCCGGCATGGCCGTCAAGGCCGCCAGCAAGGGGATGTGGCGAAGTCGCATGGTCGTTCTCCATGGAGCAGTAACGAAACCGGCCATCGAAAGGCCGGCGACCGGGTACTGTCAGGGAACGGCGGGCGGTGCGCGGGAGGCGTACGGCGGCGCAGCGGGCGCCGGCGTGAAGACAGGAGCGAGGGGGACCGGCCGGACGGCGGGAATCCGCACGGCCGCGAGGACTATCGAATGCGGCGGCGGAGCCGACGACAGCGCGGCGAAGGCCGCGCAGGTGGCGCAGATGCCGTCGAGCGCCGGCAACTCGTCCCCGGCGCTGTGGTGAACCGTCGTCGTCCGGGCAGCGGCGCCCAGATGCCCGGCGAAATGCGCGCCCGCCGCCTGCTGCGCGCCGAGCAGGCACAGCGCGCAGAGCAGTGCGATCAGCGGATGGTGGCGCAGGGCTCGCATCGGTGGAAGTCTACGCGCGATCGCCTCAGTGGATGAACTTCGCCCACAGCGGCACCAGGATCACGCCGGCCGCCATGAAGCCGCCTTCCCAGGCGAAGGCGCCGCGCTCGTGGCGCAGCCACGGCAGGATGCCGGTCAGCGCGATGTAGATGAAATTGGCCGCGGCGACGGTGAGGATGAAGGACACCCAGGCCATGGCGCCCGACAGCGCCAGGTATCCGATCGCCGCGCCGGCGACGCAGGCGAGGCGCGACAAGGCGTTCCACGCCAGCGCGCGGTTGCGGCCCCAGCGTGCCGTGAGCAGCACGGCGAAGTCGCCCGCCTCGCGCGGCACCTCGTGGGCCAGCACGGCGAGCGTCATGCCCCAGGCCAGCGCCGGATCGACGATGAAGGCCGCCCCCAGCATCAGGCCGTCCGTGAACACGTGCAGCGCGCCGCCGACCAGGACCATCGGTATCGGACGCACCAGGTCGTGCTCGCAGACGCCCTCGTCGCTGTGATGGCAGCCGGCATGGAGGTTGAAATCGATGGCGAACAGCGCCATCAGGGCGACCAGCAGGACGGCGAACAGCGTGCGCGCATCGAGGCCTTCGTCGAGCGCGGTCGGCAGCAGGTCGAGCAGCGCCAGCGCCAGCATCAGGCCGGCGGCGAAGGCGACCAGCCGCTTCAGCCAGGTCGGATTGAGCCGGCTGGTGCCGAAGAAGGCGATGCCCATGCTGGCGAACCCCGCCAGCACGCTGGCGGCCACGACCTGGAGCAGCACGCTCATCGATGCTCCCTCACGCAGCGCGGGCATTCGCCGCGGATGTCGAGCGCCATGCCGGCGAGCCGGAATCCGCGCGGCAGTTCGGGCACCGGCGGCGGCGGCGACTCCAGGCAGAACACCCCGCCGCACCCGGTGCAGCGGAAATGCACATGCGCGGCGTGCTCGACGTTCGGCTGCGCGGCGGAGAAGCGGAAGACGCCGCGCGCATCGGCTGCCTTGTGCGCCAGCCCCGTGGAACACAGCCAGTCGAGCACGCGATAGAGCGTGACGCGGTCGATGGCCGGCTGGCCGTCGTGCGCCAGCGCCTCCTCGATTTCCGCGTGGGACTGCGGCGCAGCCGCCGAGCGCAGGCCTGCCAGCACGCGCACGCGCGCCGGCGTGACGCGCGCGCCGGCGGCGCGAATGGCGTCCTGGATTTCGGAAAGCGACGGGCGGATGGCGGCCATGGGGAGGCGATTGGAACACAACCGGGTTGCCGATGCAACCGTGTTGCATTAGCGGGATCGAATAACCCCGCCGCGGCGGCTACGCCTGCACCAGCAGTCCCTTCAGGTATTCGCCTTCGGGAAAGGCCAGCGCCACCGGGTGGTCGGCGGCTCCCTGCAGCCGCTTGACGATGCGCGCGTCGCGGCCGGCATCGAGCGCTGCGCCGGCGACGATGCGCTGGAAGGTGTCGAGGTCGACGCCGCCCGAGCACGAGTAGGTCATCATGAGTCCGCCCGGCGACAGCAGCCGGAAGCCATTGAGGTTGATGTCCTTGTAGGCGCGCGACGCGCGCTCCACGTGGCTGGCCGACGGCGCGAACTTCGGCGGATCCAGCACGATGACGTCGAAGCGCTCGCCCGCATCGCACAGGCGCCGCAGCTCGTCGAAGACGTTGGCGTCGAGCCATTGCGCGCGGCCGGCGTCGAGGCCGGGATTCAGCGCGAGGTTGGCGCGCGCGGTGGCCAGCGCCGGCCCCGAGCTGTCGATCGAGATCACCTCGCGGGCGCCCCCGGCCAATGCCTGCAGCGAGAATCCGCCCGTGTAGCAGAAGCAGTTCAGCACCCGCTTGCCGGCGGCGAGCTCGCGCAGCAGGCGGCGATTCTCGCGCTGGTCGAGGTAGAACCCGGTCTTGTGTCCGCCGACGATGTCGACGCCCATGCGGACGCCGTGCTCCTCGATCGCGATGCCGGCCGCCGGCGCCTCGCCCGCGAGCCAGCCGCTGGTCGGCTCCAGTCCCTCGCGGGCGCGCACCTCGGAATCCGAACGGTCGTACACCCGGGCGCAGCCGGTCGCCTTCTGCAGCGCCCCGACGATCGCCTTGCGCCATTTCTCGGCGCCCGCGCTGGTGAGCTGCACCACCACGGTATCGCCGTAGCGGTCGGCGATGACGCCGGGCAAGCCGTCGGACTCGGCGTGGATCAGCCGCAGGCCCTGCTGGCCGGCGAGTTCGGGCAGCGCGGCGCGGCGCTCCACCGCGGTCGCCACGCGCCGCTTGAAGAAGGCGTCGTCGATGATCTCGTCCGGCTGGAACGACCACACGCGCGCGCGGATCTGCGATGCCGGGCTCCAGGCGGCCCGCGCCAGCACCTGCCCGGCCAGCCGGCCGGAACCCGCGACGATGTCGACGGTGTCCCCGGGGCGCGCCTTGCCGTCGAGCCGCTCGACCGCGCCGGCGAAGATCCACGGATGGCGGCGCAGGAGCGATTTCTCCCTGCCGGGATGAAGGATCAGTTGCGACATGAGAGGCGATGCGATGGAAAGGCCGGCATGTTGCCCGCTGGCGCGCACAAGATCAAGCGCCGCTACCCGGTTCCCGGTAGCGCGGGATACCGGAAGGCGGCGCGCTGGACGCTGCCCGGAGAGTACCGGACCATAGGGCATCGGCGACGACTGCGCTGCGGCTTCTGCCTTGCGCGGCTTACCCGCGACGGGGTACCCCGAATAGCCGCTTCCCCGTATTTACAGGCCATTCCCGCCTTCGCTACATTGGCTGCCATCGACAGCGGAGACGTGCGATGTTCAGGATTCATCTCGAAATCATGACGGGCAAGTTCGTGGTCCAGGTGCTTTTCATGGACTTCATCTGGCTTTCCGTTCGCGAGAGCGACCATGAGCGCGGCCGGCCGTCGAGTTCCCGCATCCGCCGCTTCGATACCTATTCCCAGGCGCGCACCTGGGTGAACTCGGTCGGGCTGGGCATCTCGCTCGCCGAGCAGCAGAGCAAGAAGGTGCTCTACGAAGGGCGCCGCCCGGCACCCGTCGCGGTCCCGCTGAATCAGGACTCGAGGGCGCGCAGTTCGGCGTTGGTGTAGCGCAGCCGGCTGGCCAGCACGCTGGCCAGGCCCTCCATCAGGCCCAGGCCGAGCTTCTTGTGCTCCTCGGCCAGCGCGTCGAAGGTCTTGCGCGACAGCACGTAGAGATCCGCGTCGGTGTAGGCGACCGCATCGGCCGAGCGCACCTCCCCGTCCAGGAAGGCCATTTCGCCGAAAAAGGCGCCGCGGCCGAAGGTCCCCAGGTGGTGGCTCTGCTTGTCGCTGATCGGCAGCATGATGCGCACCGCGCCGCGCCGGATCAGGAACAGTTCGTCGCCGGCATCGCCGCGCGCGAAGATGCGCTCGCCCGCATGGTAGGAGCGCTGCTCCATGCGCTGCTCCAGTTCCGTCAGGGTCTGCGCCTTGCGTCCCTTGAACAGTTCGATCTCGGGCAGGCCGAGCGGCGTCTCCTCGTTCCTCTCCAGCGCGGCCGCTTCGAGCACGCGGTCTTCCACCCATTCGAGCGCGTCGTCGAGTTCGGGGAAGACGCGCACCGGGCTTTCCGGGCGCACCAGGCCGACCTGGCCGAAATACTGCTCCATGTCCTTTCCGCTCGGCAGGCTGGTCGGCAACTGGCTGAGGATCAGGAAGCCGTGCCGCTCGGCCAGCATGTCCTTGATCTGGTCGAACATGTGCGCCGCGGTGACATCGACCGTCTGCACGCGGCGCAGGTCGAGAATGACGAAGTCGCGCGTCTTCAGTTCCGGCTCGAGCGCGAGGTAGATCTGGTCGGCGGTGCCGAAGAACAGGCTGCCCTGGAGTTCGACCACGATGGTGCGGCCGCCGTGCGACAGCAGGATCTCCATTTCCTCGTGCGTGCGCACCCGCTTGGAGAAGGTTTCGCCGCCGGACAGCTTGCGCCGCACCACCGAGCCGCCGATCTGCTCGCGCACGAACAGCACGACCGCCAGCACGATGCCGATGCCCGACGCCGCGATCAGGCTGACCGTCAGCGCGGTCACCACCACGGCGGCGATGACGACGAAGTCGAGCACCGTGGAGCGCTGCTTGAGGAACTGCAGGCTGTGGAGGTCGATCATGCGCAGGCCGACGACGATGAGGATGCCGGCCAGCGCGGCCACCGGCACCCAGGCGATCAGCCAGCCCAGCGCAAGGAAGGCGGCGAGCGCCAGGATGCCTTCGTAGACGCCCGACATGCGGGTCTTCGCGCCGCTCGCCAGGTTGACCAGCGTCGCGCCCATGGTGCCGGAACCCGGCATGCCGCCGATCAGGGCGGAAAGGATGTTGCCGAGCCCCTGGCCGACCAGTTCGCGGTTCGAGTTGTGGCGCGAGCGGGTCAGTGCGTCCAGCACCACGCAGGTCTTCAGGGTGTCGATCGACAGCAGCACCGCCAGCGTGAGCGCCGGCATCAGCAGCGGCGCGAAGTCGTCGAGTCCCAGCGCCCCCGCCCCGCGCCAGCGGCTGACGGTCGCCTCGAGAAAGCCGCCGTCGCCCGCGCTGCCGAGCGGACCGATCACCAGCGGGTTCGACGACGCCAGCAGCGAAGCATCGGTGACGGACAGCGCAAAGTAGGCCAGCATGCCGGCGGCGAGCGCGAGGATCGCCGCGGGAACGCGCTGCGTCAGGCGCGGCGCAAGCACCATCGTCGCCATCGTGACGATGCCGACGGCGATGCCCTGCCAGACCCAGAGGCCGGGCGTCTTCACCGCCTCCCACAAATGCGTTCCGGTCGGCGCGCCGAGGAACTTCGGCACCTGCCCGACGATGATGTAGAGACCGACGCCCGACAGGTAGCCGCTCACCACCGGATACGGCATGTACTTGATGAGCTTGCCGAGACCGACGCTGCCGAAGATCACCTGCAGCGATCCGGCGGCGAAGCCGAGCACCGTCAGCAGCATGACGACCGAGGCATCCGCGGTGCCGCCCTGCAGGCGCTCGACCGCGAATGCCGCCAGCACGGCGGCAGCGGGAGCGCAGGGCGCGGTGATCAGGCGCTTGGTGCCGCCCAGCGTCGAGGCGACCATCCCGAGCGCGGTGGCCCCGAGTATCCCCGCCATCGCGCCGTAGGCCGCGTAGGAACCGCCCAATGCCGCGTAGATGGTGACGCCGAAGGCGATGGCCGAAGGCAGCGCGACGAGCATCGCCGCGAGACCGCCCCAGAAATCGCCCGCTTCCAGCTTAGGCGGCTTCATCTCCCTCCCCTCGTGGCAGTGTGCTTGAACCTTATACCCGCCGTGGGGAAATGCCAAGCGGGACTACTTCTTCTTGGCGCGCGGATGGGCGGCGTCGTAGACCTTGGCGAGGTGCTGGAAGTCGAGATGCGTGTAGATCTGCGTCGTGCCGATGTTGGCGTGGCCCAGCATCTCCTGCACGGCGCGCAAGTCGCCCGAGGACTGCAGCACATGCGAGGCGAACGAGTGGCGCAGCATGTGGGGATGCACGTGGACCTCGGCGCCCTGGCGCTTCGCCCACAGGTCCAGCCGGCGCTCGATCGAGCGCGGCGTCAGGCGGCGTCCGCCGCGGCCGACGAACAGCGCGGGTTCCCCGGAGCAGGCAAGCGCGTGGCGTTCCTCGAGCCACGCGCGGATGGCGGATGCGCACTTCTCGCCCAAGGGCACGATGCGGGTCTTGGCGCGCTTGCCCGTCACCGTCACTTCCGCGGCTTCGAGGTCCAGCCCGCCGCGCAGGTCGAGCGATGCCAGCTCGCTCAGGCGCAGGCCGGAGGAATAGAACAACTCGAACATCGCCACGTCGCGCTTGTCGAGGGCGGAGTCCGCCGGGGCGTCGAGCAGCGCCATCGCCTGCCCCACCGACAGGGCCTTCGGCAGCCGCTTCGGCTGCTTGGGTGCGCGCAGGCCGTCGCAGGGATTGCGGGCGATCTCGCCGCGCTTGGCGAGCCAGCGGTACCAGGCGCGCCAGGCGGAAAGGACGCGCGCCAGCGAGCGCGGCCCGAGCCCGCGCGAATGCAGCTGCATGACGTGGCGGCGCAGCTGGAACGGCTGGAGGCTGCGGGCGTCGGCGTCTCCCGCCAGTTTCAGCAGGGTGCCGAGATCGTGCCGGTACGCGGCCAGCGTATGCGGACTGGCGCGCCGCTGATGCTCGAGTTCGGCGAGGAAGCGGTCTACCGATTCGGACGCCACGGCGGCACTTCCATTCCGAGCGAAGCGAGCCGCACGAGAGGCCGGCGGCTACGCCGGCTCCTCGCGGGTGCGCACGAGGGCGACCGAGGCCATCTCGGCGATCTGCTCGAGGTACATCGTGCCCATGCCCGGGTAGAAGCGTTCGGGCTCCTCGCTGCCGAAGACCATCAGGCCGAAGGTCATGACGCCCTGGCGCAGCGCGAGCAGGGCGAGCGAGCGCACATGGGCGCCGCCTTCGCCGAACCAGTCCATCACGTCCGGCCCGCCGCCGGGCCCGACGTAGGGATGCACGAGCGTCTCGGCGAATTCGCGCGCCTCGGCGCTCACCGGATCGAACTCGATGAGGTCGCCGGTGCCCGCCGCGCCCCACAGGCGCACCGCCACGTGCGGCACGGCGAAGGATTCGCCGAGATGCGAGTAGAGCGCATGCAGCACGGCGGCGTTGTCGTTGGCGGCCAGCAGCGAGACCCCCATGCGGTGCACCTTCGCGGCGATCGCATCGTTCTCCTCGCCGAAGCGGATCAGCTCGGCGAGCTTGCCTTCGAGCTGCTTGACCTTGTCGCGCAGCGCGCCCATCTGGCGCTCGGTGATGGAGATCGCCTTGTCGCCATGCGGACTGGGGATCACCAGCTGCGTGAGCAGCTCCGCGTACTGGTTGAAGAATTCGGGATGGTGCTGCAGGTAGCGCGCGACCTCGTTTGCGTCCATGGCGGCTTTCATTGTTGGAGTTCCCCTGGAATGTCGATTTCGCCCTCGAACACCGTGGTGGCCGGGCCGGTCATCAACACCGGCATCCCCGGGCCCGCCCAGGCGATGGAAAGCATGCCGCCGCGCGTGTGCACCTCGACCGGGCTGTCGAGCAGTCCGCGCCGGATGCCGGAGACGACTGCCGCGCAGGCGCCCGTGCCGCAGGCCAGCGTCTCCCCGGCGCCGCGCTCGTACACGCGCAGGCGGATGGCGCGGCGGCCGACGACCTGCATGAAGCCGGCGTTGACGCGCTGCGGGAAGCGTTCATGGCGCTCGATCAGCGGCCCGAGTTCCGCGACGGGCGCAGTATCGGCGTCGCAGACCACCTGAACGGCGTGCGGGTTGCCCATCGAGACGACCCCGATCTCGATGTCCCGGCCGCCGACGTGAAGCAGCTGGACCGGCGCGTCGGAGTCGCCGACGAAAGGTATCTCGGCCGGGGCGAAGCGCGGCACGCCCATGTCGACCGTCACCGCGCCGTCGTCCTCGAGGCGCGGGGCGATGATGCCGGCGCGGGTCTCGACGCGGATCTCGCGCTTCGGCGTCAGTCCCTTCTCATGCACGAAGCGCACGAAGCAGCGCGCGCCGTTGCCGCACTGCTCGACCTCGCCGCCGTCGGCGTTGAAGATGCGGTAGCGGAAATCGGCATCCGGGCGCTGCGGCTTCTCGACCACCAGCAGCTGGTCGCAGCCGACGCCGAAATGGCGGTCGGCGAGGAAGCGCGCCTGCGCCGCGTCGGGAACGAAGGCCTGGGTCACGGCGTCGAGCACGACGAAGTCGTTGCCCAGGCCGTGCATCTTGGTGAAGCGGATCTTCATGCCTCTGCCGGGCCGCCCCAAGGAGGCATGCGCCCACCCGTGGGGGGCAGCGAGCCGGTTTTGCGAGCGTGGGGGGCCATCCTATCCGAGTAGGGCGCGGTAATCCTTGAAGATGCAGCGGTCCATGACCACCAGGATCCCCGCCGCCCGCGCGCGCAGCGCGGCCGGCTCGTTGACCACGGTCTCCTGCAGCCACAGCCGCTTCACCCCCATGGCGATGCAGTCGTCGACGATCTCGTCGACGGCATCGGGCGCGCGGAAGACGTCGACCAGGTCCGGCACTTCCGGCAGGTCGCCGAGCTTCGCGTAGGCCTTCTGGCCGAGCCCTTCGGCCAGGTGCGGCCGCACCGGGATGATCCGGTAGCCGAAATCCTGCAGCGCGCGCGCGACGTGATAGCTCGGGCGGTCCGGCTTGGGCGAGAAGCCGACCACGGCGATGGTCCTGATGCTGCGCAGGAGCTCGCGGATGTCGTCGTTGGAGGGATTCAGGAACATCCGCCGATCATACCCGAGCGGACCTGCGCCGGTCCGCGAATAGGCGGTTCAATAGACCCCTTTTTCGCCGGGCGGTCGGGTCTTGAAGCGCCGGTGGAGCCAGAAGTACTGGGCCGGCATCTTGGCGATCTCGCCCTCGATGAAGGCGTTCATGCGCCGCGTGTCGCCTTCGATAGTCGCGCCGGGGTAATCGGTCCACGGCTCGCCGATCACCACTACGTAGCGGCCCGCCTCCATGCGCGTCACCACCGGCAGCACGACGGCCCCGGCCATGCGCGCCAGCCGGGAGAGGCCGGTGATGGTGGCGGCCGGCACGCCGAAGAAGGGCACGAAGATGGTGTCGCGCTCGCCGTAGTCCATGTCGGGCAGGTAGTAGAAGGGCTTGCCCTCCTTCATCGCCTTGATCGCCTTGCGCGTGCCTTCCTGGCGCGACAGCAGCAGCGAGTCGCCGAAACGCATGCGGCCCTGGTAGAGCGCGGCGTTGAACATCAGGTTCGACTGGTTGGCGTAGATGCTCACCATGCCGAGTTCCAGGGTCAGCCGCGTCCAGCCCATGTCGAGGCCGACGAAGTGGGGAACGAACAGGATGACCGGCTTGCCGTGGGCGGCCTGCAGGTGCTCCAGGCCCTCGACCCGCACGATGCGGCGGATGCGCTCCGCCGGCGCCCACCACAGCAACCCGCGCTCCAGGAAGCTGCGGCCGAAGGCTTCGAAGTGGCGGCAGGCGAGCGCCCGGCGCTTGGCTTCCGGCATGGCGGGGAAGCACAGGCGCAGGTTGGTCAGCGCGATATGGCGGCGGCGGCGGCCGAGGAAGTAGATCAGGCAGCCGAGCGCGCGGCCGAGCGGCGCGAGCAGCCACAGGGGGAGCCAGTGGCAGAGCCACATCAGTGCAAAGGCGATTCTGGTCATGCGGGTTTCGGTGCGCCGGACGGCGCCTTGTATCGGTTGTATCCCCACAGGTACTGCTCGGGGCAATGTCGGATCAGGCTTTCGAGCTCGCCGTTGATCTGCGCGACGCGCTGCTCCAGGCTGCCTTCCAGCGGCCGCGACAGCGGGAACAGCTTCAGGTGGTAGCCGGCGCCGTAGTGGAGCCGCTCGGCGTAGGCGAACAGCACCGTCGCCCCGGTCTCGGCGAGCCGCGCCGCCAGCGTCATGGTGTAGGCGGGACGGCCGAAGAACGGCGCCCAGATGCCTTCGCCCGCTCCCGGCGCCTGGTCGGGCAGCATGCCCGCGGCTTCGCCGCTCTTGAGCGCCTTGATCAACCGCCGCACGCCGGAAAGGTCGGCCGGCGCCAGCCGCAGGTTGGCGCCGCGCCCCTGCTCGATCAGCGGCGCCAGCCATGCCTGCTTGGGGCGGCGATAGAGCACCGTCATCGGCTTGAAGCGCGCGTAATACTGCGCCGTGATCTCGAAGCAGCCGAGATGGGGCGTCAGGAACAGGATGCCCCTGCCCTTCTCCCATGCCGATTGGACCAGATCCCAACCGCTGACCAGCGCAACGCGCGAGGCAACCTCCTCATGGGGGCGCAGCCAGATCTTGGGAAGCTCGAGGATGCCCTTGCCCGCTTCGGCAATGGCGGGGACCATCGCGCCGGACAATCCGGCCAGGGCGATGTTCTCGCGCAGGTGCCGCCGATATGTCGGGGAAAGCAGCCACGCTACCCACCCCGTCAGCGCTCCGATATTGTGCAGCACGTGCAAGGGCAGCAACGCGAGGAAACGGAACAGAAGCCCCATGAAAAGTAAGTCTCTACCGGGTTGCCCCGCGTCTCGATAAAGCGCTAATATTACCGCCTCCGCCGAGTTAATCAGGACAACTTGCAGGGCGGGTGGGCGCCGCGAGGCGCCGACGAAATCTGCTAAAGCGTCGCCTGCTCCTCCCCCGGGGCCGGTAACGCCGGACCAACAGGGGAAGTAGATAGAAGGAGCAGGAATATGTCGCAAGAGTATTTCTTCACCTCGGAATCCGTTTCCGAGGGCCATCCCGACAAGGTCGCCGATCAGATCTCCGACGCCATCCTCGACGCCATCCTGGCGCAGGACAAGACGTCGCGCGTCGCCGCCGAGACGCTGTGCAACACCGGCCTGGTGGTGCTGGCGGGCGAGATCACGACGGCCGCCAACGTCGATTACATCGGCGTCGCGCGCAACACCATCAAGCGCATCGGCTACGACAACACCGAGTACGGCATCGACTACAAGGGCTGCGCCGTGCTGGTCGCCTACGACAAGCAGAGCCCGGACATCGCGCAGGGCGTCAACAAGGCCTATGACAACAACCTCGACCAGGGCGCCGGCGACCAGGGCCTGATGTTCGGCTACGCCTGCGACGAGACGCCGGTGCTGATGCCGCTGCCGATCTACCTGTCGCACCGACTGGTCGAGCGCCAGGCGATGCTGCGCAAGGACGGCCGCCTGCCGTGGCTGCGCCCCGACGCCAAGTCGCAGGTGACCATCCGCTACAAGGACGGCAAGCCGCACTCGATCGACACCGTGGTGCTATCGACCCAGCACTCGCCCGACATCCCGCTCGACTCGCTGCGCGAAGCCGTCATCGAGGAAATCGTCAAGCCGGTGCTGCCGAAGGAACTGGTCAAGGGCGAGATCAAGTACCTGGTGAACCCGACCGGCCGTTTCGTCGTCGGCGGCCCGCAGGGCGACTGCGGCCTGACCGGCCGCAAGATCATCGTCGACACCTACGGCGGCGCCTGCCCGCACGGCGGCGGCGCCTTCTCCGGCAAGGACCCGTCCAAGGTCGACCGCTCGGCCGCCTACGCGGGCCGCTACGTGGCGAAGAACATCGTCGCCGCCGGCCTCGCCGCGCGCTGCCAGGTGCAGGTCTCCTACGCCATCGGCGTCGCCGAGCCGACCAGCGTCTGGGTCACGACCTTCGGCACCGGCAAGGTGCCCGACGACACCATCGCCGC
>DASVZD010000427.1:0-5007 GCA_036391815.1 Rhodocyclaceae bacterium | reverse complement strand
GCGGCAACGGTGGCGCCCGGCGCGGCGGGCGCCAGGGCGAAGCGCCGCGCCAGCTCTTCCGGCGGCTTGGCGTAGCCGCCCGCGGCGCGCGGCTGCGAGAACAGTTCGGTGAAGCGCCGGCCGAGATCGGGCAGTTCGATGTGGTCCTGCGGGCGGCGCGGGCCGGCGATGCCGGGACGCACGGCGCCGAGGTCGAATTCGATGACCTCGCTGTAGTCGATGGCGCCCGCCTCCGGCATGCCGAACATGCCCTGCGCCCGCCAGTAGGCGCGGAAGTCCTCGACCGCGGCGGCCGGGCGGCCGGTGTTCAGCAGGTAGGCGGCGGTCGCCTCGTCGGGCGGGAAGAAGCCCATGGTGGCGCCGTATTCGGGCGACATGTTGCCGATGGTGGCGCGGTCCGGCACGGCCAGCGAGGCGGCGCCGGCGCCGAAGAATTCGACGAACTTGCCGACCACCCGGGCGCGGCGCAGGCGCTCGGTGAGCGCGAGCACGAGGTCGGTGGCGGTGACGCCCTGGCGCAGGCGCCCGGTCAGGTGCACGCCGACGACGTCGGGCGTGAGGAAATAGATCGGCTGTCCGAGCATGCCGGCCTCGGCCTCGATGCCGCCGACGCCCCAGCCGACCACGCCGAGGCCGTTGATCATCGTGGTGTGCGAGTCGGTGCCGACGAGGGTGTCCGGGTAGCAAAGGCTGCCGTCGCGGCAGAGGCCGCGCGCCAGGCGCTCGAGGTTCACCTGGTGCACGATGCCGACGTCCGGCGGCACCACGTTGAAGCGCTCGAAGGCCTGCATGCCCCACGTGATGAAGCGGTAGCGCTCGTTGTTGCGCTCGAATTCGCGCTTGCGGTTGCGCTCGAAGGCATCGGCTTCGCGGAAGAAGTCCACCTGCACGGAATGGTCGATCACCAGGTCGACCGGCACGCCGGGCTCGACGATGCCGGGATCGGCGCCGAAGCGCCGGGCGGCGCTGCGCATGGCGGCGAGGTCGCACAGCAGCGGCACGCCGGTGAAGTCCTGCAGCAGGATGCGCGCGACGACGAAGGGGATTTCCGCCGTGCGCGGCGCGTTCGGCTGCCAGTTGGCCAGTTCCCGCACGTGCGACGCGGTGATGCGCTGGTCGTCGCAGTTGCGCAGCACCGATTCGAGCACGATGCGCAGGGACACCGGCAGGCGCGATACCGGTCCGACGCCCGCCGCCTCGAGGGCGGGAAGCGAGCAGAACTTGCCGCTCGCGCCTGAGGTCAACATGAATTCCTGAAGCGTATCGGGCAATGGCATGGCGGATTCCTCCTGCCGGAGCTGGCTTCTGAGAATAGACCAGAGGGAGATGATTGCGTTGCGAAGTCCCAGGATTTCCGAACACATCGACATGCGCACGGAGCGCGATTCCTTCGGCGACGTCCCGGTGCCGGAGGAGCGCCTGTGGGGGGCGCAGACGCAGCGCGCCCTCGGCAATTTCCGGATTTCCGGCGAGCGCATGCCGGAGGAGCTGATCGAGGCGCTGGCCTCGGTCAAGCGCGCCTGCGCCCAGGCGAACGCCGAGCTGGGCCTGCTGGAGGCGCCCAAGGCGGACGCCATCATGGCCGCGGCCGACGAGGTGCTGGGCGGCCGGCATGCGGACGAGTTCCCGCTGTCCGTCTGGCAGAGCGGCTCGGGCACGCAGACCAACATGAACATGAACGAGGTGCTGGCGAACCGGGCCTCCGAGTTGATGGGCGGGCCGCGCGGCGCCGGGCGGCTGGTGCACCCGAACGACGACGTGAACCTCGGCCAGTCCACCAACGACGTGTTTCCGACCGCGATGCACGTCGCCGCCTGCGTGGCCTTGTCCGAGCGGCTGCTGCCGGCGCTGCGCCGGCTGCGCGCGACGCTGGGCGACAAGGCGGTGGCCTTCGCCACCATCGTCAAGATCGGGCGCACCCACCTGCAGGACGCCACGCCGCTGAGCCTGGGGCAAGAGTTCTCCGGCTACTGCGCGCAGCTCGACCTGGCGGAGCACGCGATCACGGAAACGCTGCCGCCGCTGCGCCAGCTGGCCATCGGCGGCACCGCGGTGGGCACGGGGCTCAATGCCCATGTCGACTTCGGCGGGCGCGTCGCCGCGCTGCTGTCGCTGACGCACGAGCAGACCTTCGCCAGCGCCGACAACAAGTTTGCCGCGCTGGCCGGTCACGAGGCGCTGCTGTTCGCGCACGGGGCGCTCAAGACCCTGGCAGCGGCGCTGGTCAAGCTCGCCAACGACGTGCGCTGGCTGGCTTCCGGGCCGCGCTCCGGGCTGGGCGAGATCACGATACCGGAGAACGAGCCGGGCAGCTCGATCATGCCGGGCAAGGTGAACCCGACGCAGAGCGAGGCGCTGGTCATGGCCTGCACCCAGGTGTTCGGCAACGACGCGGCGGTGAACATCGCGGGGGCGGGCGGCGCCTTCGAGCTGAACACCTGCAAGCCGCTGCTGGCCCACTGCTTCCTGCAGAGCGTGCGCCTGCTGGCCGACGGCATGGCGAGCTTCGACGCGCATTGCGCGCGCGGCATCGCCGCCAACGAGGAGCGCATCGGCGAGCTGATGGAGCGCTCGCTGATGCTGGTGACGGCGCTGGCGCCGCACATCGGCTACGACAGGGCGGCCGAGATCGCGCGCCGCGCGCACCGCGAGGGCCGCACGCTGAAGGAGGCGGCCGTGGCGTCCGGCTACGTGACGGCGGAGGATTTCGAGCGCTGGGTGGTGCCGCTGGAGATGCTGCGGCCGGGGCGCGGCGGCTAGGCGCCGCCTCGGGTATATTCCACCGGCCCATGGCATAGCCGTCTCCGCCGCCGCCCGATGCAGACCGAACTGGCCGACTTCATCCGCAACACGCCTGCCGGCAGGGAAGCGGACGCCATCCTGCGCAAGTGCGTGCACTGCGGCTTCTGCACGGCGACCTGCCCGACCTACCAGGTGCTCGGCGACGAGTTGGACGGGCCGCGCGGGCGCATCTACCTGATCAAGCAGCTGCTCGAAAGCGGCGAGGCGGGCGCGAAGACGCAGCTGCACCTCGACCGCTGCCTGACGTGCGGGGCCTGCGAGACGACCTGCCCGTCGGGCGTCGAGTACGTGCGGCTGCTCAACGTCGGCCGCGAGATCATCGAGCGGCAGGTGCCGCGCCGTCCCGGCCAGGCGCTGGCGCGCGCGCTGCTGCGGAATTTCGTCACGCGGCGCTCGCTGTTCGGGCCGGCGATGAAGCTGGGGCGCATGGTGCGCCCGCTGCTCCCCGAGGTGCTGCGCGCCAAGGTGACGCAGGCGCGCGCGTCGGGCGAGCGGCCGGCGCCGCGCCAGCAGCGCCGCATGGTGGTGCTCGAAGGCTGCGTGCAGCCGGCGATGGCGCCCAACATCAACGCCGCGGCGGCGCGGCTGTTCGACCGCATCGGCATCTCGCTGGTGCCGGCCCCGGCGGCCGGCTGCTGCGGCGCCATGCGGCTGCACCTCGGCGATGCCGCGGGCGCGCGCGAGGAAGCGCGCCGCAACATCGACGCCTGGTGGCCGCTGCTGGAGGCGGACGCCGAAGCGGTGATCATGACCGCCTCGGGCTGCGGCAGCCAGGTGCGCGAGTACGCGCACCTGCTGCAGGACGACCCCAAGTACGCGGCCAAGGCGGCGCGCGTTTCGCTGCTCACGCGCGACGTCGGCGAGGCCCTGGCGGACGAGTCGGAGCGGCTGCTGCCGCTGCTGGCGAAGGCGCGCGACCGACACGCGCCGCGGCGCATCGCCTATCATGCGCCCTGTACGCTGCAGCACCGGCTGCGGCTGCGCGGCGCCGCCGAGAAGCTGCTGGCGGCGGCTGGCTTCGAACTGGTGCCGGTGGCCGATGCGCACCTGTGCTGCGGCTCGGCCGGCACCTATTCGCTGCTGCAGCCGGAACTGGCGATGCGCCTGCGCGACGACAAGCTGGCCGCGCTGGGGGCGGGCGGGCCGCAGGCCATCGCCAGCGCCAACGTCGGCTGCATCGCACACCTGCAATCCGGGACGCGCCTGCCGGTGCGGCACTGGGTGGAACTGATCGACGAAAGGATGAGTGAATGACGGCCGACGCCGACAAGGCCCTGAAGGAACTGGTGGCCAAGGGCATCAAGATCCCGCCGCAGCCGAAGGTGCTGCTCGACCTGCGCAACGCGCTGGCCAAGGACGACTACGACGTGCGCACGCTGGCGCGCATCATCTCGACCGACCCCGGCATCACGGCGATGCTGTTCAAGGCGGCGCGCTCGCCGATGTTCAGCCGCGGCAAGAAGTTCACCGCGCTCGACCAGGTGATCCAGGTGGTCGGCGTCAAGCAGACCTTCAATCTGGTGCAGGCGATGGCGCTGACGACGACGATGTCGGACGGCACGCGCAAGTCCTTCGAGATCTTCTGGACGCGCTCGCAGGAGATCGCGCAGCTGGCGGCGCTGATCGCCGCCGACCGCGTCTCGGTGTGCAACGTGTTCCCCGACCAGGCCTACATGGCGGGCATCTTCCACGAGTGCGGCGTGCCGGTGCTGATGCAGCGCTTCCCCGACTACTGCAAGGCGCTCAAGCTGGAGAACAGCTGCTGCTGGCCGAACCTGGCCGAGGAGGACCGGCGCTACGCCGTCGACCACACCACCATCGGCTACCTGGTGGCCAAGCACTGGAACCTGCCGGACTTCGTCTGCGCGGCGATCCAGTATCACCACGAGATGCCGAGCGACGAGCTGGGGGCGACCACCACGCTGGTGGCGATCCTCCAGCTGGCGATCCACTTCTTCCATCGCATCAGCGGCGGCGAGGACACGCTGTGGCCGCGCATCCGCGACTTCGTGCTCGGCGAGCTGGGCATCCACGTCGACGGCGAGCAGGAGTATTACGAGGAAATCCACGAGCGCTTCCTCGAGGCGCAGCAATGACGGGTGCCGCCGACAGCTTCGCCTGGGCCTGCTGCGGGCGCTGGGCGGAGGACCGCGCGCGCTTCGCGCTGTACTGGAGCGATGCGGCGGGCGCCGAAGCGGCGTGGAC
>DASVZD010000426.1:0-1860 GCA_036391815.1 Rhodocyclaceae bacterium | reverse complement strand
AAGTTCCTCAACACGCCCGACACCAAGATCTGGACGGCCGAGGACCCGGTGGAAATCACGCAGAAGGGCCTGCGCCAGGTGCAGATCAACAAGAAGGCCGGCCTCGATTTCGCGACCATCATGAAAGCCTTCCTGCGCGCGGATCCGGACATCATCATGGTGGGCGAAATGCGCGATGCCGAGACCACCGGCATCGGCATCGAAGCCTCGCTCACCGGCCACCTGGTGTTCGCCACGCTGCACACCAACAGCGAGCCGGAATCGATCATCCGCCTGCTCGACATGGGCATGGACCCGTTCAACTTCGCCGACGCCCTGCTCGGCATCCTGGCCCAGCGCCTGGCCAAGCGGCTGTGCAAGTGCAAGGAGACCTACACGCCCGACGAGGCGGAGACCCGGCACTTCATCACCGAGTATTGCTCGGAGCTGGTCAACACCGCCACCTTCAAGAAGGATCAGAAGGCCGGGATGGAGGCCGTGTACCAGCGCCTGCTGAAGGACTACGGCAAGGACGGCAAGCTCCAGATGTGCCGGCCCAAGGGTTGCGACGTCTGCGGCAATACCGGCTACAAGGGGCGCGTCGGCCTGCACGAGCTGATGGTGGGCACCGATCCCGTGAAGAAGCTCATCCAGGAACATGCGCGCGTCGCCGAACTGGTGGCGCAGGCGCTGGAAGACGGCATGCTGACCTTGAAGATGGACGGCATGGAAAAGGTATTGCAGGGCATCACCGACATGAAGCAGGTGCGCGCTGTTTGTATCAAGTGAGGCCAGCGACGCTGCCCTCCCTCGCGACGAAGGAGATGCAACATTGGACACGCAAGCTGACCTGTTCCGCCGCCTGGAACGCCTCAACGACATCGGCGCCGCGCTCTCGCACGAGCGCAGCATCGACCGCCTGCTCGAGCTGATCCTCGAGGCCGCGCGCGAGATCACGCACGCCGACGGCGGCACGCTCTACCGCAAGACCGAGGACGGCCAGGCGCTGCGCTTCGAGATCGTGCGCACCGACTCGCTCGGCATCCGCATGGGCGGCACCAGCGGCAACCCGATCAACTTCCCCAACGTCCCGCTGACGAAGGAGAACGGCGAGCCGAACAACTCGATGATCGCCGCCTCCGCGGCGATCCACGACGAGACGGTCAACGTCGCCGACGCCTACGAGGAGGCCGGCTTCGATTTCAGCGGCACGCGCAAGTTCGACGAGGGCACCGGCTACCGCTCGAAGTCCTTCCTCACCGTGCCGATGAAGAACCACGAGAACGAGATCATCGGCGTGCTGCAGCTGCTCAACGCCCAGCAGGACGGCGAGGTGGTCGCGTTCTCGCAGGCCGACCAGAGCCTGGCGGAGTCGCTGGCGTCGCAGGCGGCGATCGCGCTGACGAACCGGATGCTGATCTCCCAACTGGAGAACCTGTTCGAGTCCTTCATCAACCTGATCAACCTGGCGATCGACGAGAAATCGCCCTACACCGGCGGCCACTGCCAACGCGTGCCCGAGCTCACCATGCTGCTCGCCGAGGCGGTCAATGCGACGGCTCAAGGTCCGCTGGCCGATTTCCGCATGTCCGAGAAGGAGCAGTACGAGCTCAAGATCGCCGGCATGCTTCACGACTGCGGCAAGGTCACCACGCCCGTGCACGTGGTCGACAAGGCCACCAAGCTGCAGACCATCTACGATCGCATCGGTGTGGTCGATACGCGCTTCGAGGTGCTCAAGCGCGACGCCGAGATCGAGGCGCTGCGCAAGTGCCTGGCGCTGCGCGACAAGAAGGACGCCCAGGCCGAGGCCCAGCTGTGGGCCGAATATTGGGAGGACGTGCAGGGCATCGACGACGACCGCGCCTTCCTGCGCAAGAC
>DASVZD010000425.1:0-3785 GCA_036391815.1 Rhodocyclaceae bacterium | reverse complement strand
TCACGGTGTTCTACGGCGCCCGCTCGTCGAAGGACATCATGTACCGCGAGGACCTGGAGCGCGCGCGCGGCCAGGCCACGGTGCACCTGTCGGTCGACCGCGCCGAGGACGGCTGGAAGGAATTCGTCGGCTTCGTGCCCGCCAACGTGCTGGCCAAGAAGCCCGACCCGAAGAACACGGTGGCGATCGTCTGCGGTCCCCCGATCATGATCAAGTTCGTGATCCAGAACCTGCAGCAGCTCGGCTTCACGGACGACCAGATCTACACCACGATCGAGAACAAGATGAAGTGCGGCGTCGGCAAGTGCGGCCGCTGCAACGTCGGCAAGGATTACGTCTGCGTGAATGGCCCGGTTTACTCCTGGGCGCAGCTCAAAGACCTGCCGCAAGAATATTGATAACGGAGCCCTGTTGGGGGATACACGATGAACATTACTGGAATGCTCTACGGTTCCAAGCTGCTGAAGCTGGTCGATTTCCCGACCTCCAAGGTGCTTGGGCCGGAGGCTGACGAACATCAGATCAAGGACATGATCGCCGAGTGCGGCGAGGTCTTTATCAAGCCGATCTTCAAGGGCGGCGTCGGCAAGAAGGGCAAGTCGGGCCTGCTGGGCCGCGCCAAGGACGTCGGCACGGCGATGAAGGAGAAGGAGCGCCTCTACTTCGCCGAGCACTTCCACAACAACACCAAGGCCAAGGCCGAGGGCGTGACCTTCGAAGGCGCCGTGCCGGCCGAGTACGAGATCTACTTCTCGCTGTCGGACAGCACCGAGTTCCGCGCCCCGACCGTCACCATCACGCACCACGGCGGCATGGACATCGAGGAGCTGCCGGCCGACAAGATTGCGCGCATTCCCTTCGACCCGCTGACCGGCCTCAAGGGCTTCGTCATCTCCAACGGCCTGAAGAAGATCGGCGCTCCCGCCGAGCTGATCAGCCCGCTGGTGCAGCACCTGCCCAAGCTTTGGGACCTCTACCACTTCTACGGCATGACCATGCTGGAGCTCAATCCTATCCGCATGAAGTCGGACGGCAAGGGCCGCCTCACGCCCGTCGCCTGCGACTTCAAGTGCTCGTTCGACGGCGACGATGCCAATGTCGAGCGCCTCGGCCTGCCGGATGACCTCGATACCTCGAGCTACTCGAACTTCGAGCTGGAAGTCAACGAACTGCGCACCTACCAGGGCCAGTCGGACGTGTTCGTCATCAACGAGAAGGGCAGCATCACCGCCATGACCTTCGGCGGCGGCGCCAACGCGCTGGTCACCGAGCTCCTCGGCGACGCCGCGACCATCTCGTCGGACTTCGGCGGCAACCCGCCGTACGCCAAGATGCACGACATCAGCCGCATCGTCTACAAGTACTGGCTCAACCAGTCGAACGTGCTGTTCATCATCGGCGGCAAGGCGAACAACACCGACATCTTCGAGACCTTCCGCGCCATGTCGGATGCGCTGCGCGACCACTTCAACGCCTACGGCCCGCAGCCGCTCTATGTGGTGGTCGGCCGCGGCGGCCCCAACCTGATCCGCGGCATGTCCTACATGAAGGACACGCTCGACTCGCTCGGCATTCCGTATCAGTTTTTTGGTTTCGATTCGGCGATGAGCGAGGTGGTCAACTTCGCGCAGGCGGTCGACGAGTGGATGAAGAAGGGCGGCCGCGAGATCGTCGCCAAGCAAATGGGCCTCAGCGTCCAACAAGCGGCCTGACGAGGAGATAAGAACATGCATCAGTCTGGCATCGCGCCGTTCCGCAAGTATTTCGTCGGCATCAACTCCCTGGCGGAGCTGGCCACCAAGAAGGACCGCGTCTGCGTCCTCAACATCACCGGCGGCGAATCGCGCACGGTGACGCCCGTCAGCCACGTCTACTCGGGCGGCAATATCGTGTGCGGCACGGCTCCTGGCCGTTCCGGCTCCGTGATGAAGACCGCGGCCGGCGACATCCCCGTGTTCGACAACATGGCGGAAGCCGTCAACGCGGGCGTCAAGTTCAATGTGGTGGTCGTCTACCTGCCGCCGTCCGGCGTGCGCGACGGCGTCATCGAAGCCATCCGTGTCAATCCCGACCTCGAGAAGATCGTCATCCTGACCGAGAAGGTGCCGGTGCGCGACGCGCGCATCATCCGCGCCATGGGCCAGCTGCACGGCGTCGACATCTTCGGCGCCAACTGCCTCGGCATCGCCGACGCCCACAACCACATCCGCATCGGCGGTGCCCTCGGCGGCAGCGCGCCGGAAGAGTCGCTGCTTCCCGGCTCGGTCGCGATCTACTCGAACTCCGGCAACTTCACCACGACCATCGCCGTGTACCTGGCGACGGCGGGGTGGGGCACCACCGTGTCGCTGTCGTCGGGCAAGGACATCTACATCCACTACGCGGCTCCGGAATGGGCCCACGCCTACCACATGGACGAGCGCTCCAAGGCGGCCGTCATGTACGTGGAGCCGGGCGGCTACTACGAGCATGACCTGACCTTCGAGAAGCCGGTCATCGCCTGCGTCGTCGGCCGCTGGAAGGCCAAGCTGACCAAGGCCTGCGGCCACGCCGGCGCCATCGCGGGTTCGGGCGACAACGCCTTCGCCAAGGAAGAGTGGTTCATGAAGAAGTTCGGCGTGAACGCGCTGTTCACTCCGGACAACCCCGTGTGCACCGAGAAGGGTGCCGTCGTCACGAACATCGCGCACATTCCGGCCGCCCTGACGGCCGTGATGGCGAAGCGCGGCGTGAAGCCCGACTTCGCGCCCGTCGGCGACCTGTCGCTCAAGTGCTGGTTCTCCAACACCCAGGGCATCGACCTGCCGAAGCACCTGAACCCGCCGGTCGTCCAGGCGATGGAGCCGTACAACGAGCAGATCGCCTCGCTCGGCGAGCAGGTCGGCGCCGTCTTCGCGCGCCAGACCATGAAGGATGCCTCGGGCGCCTCGATGATGGACTCCAAGACGCAGGTCACGCGCGTCCACGGCGTCAGCGTGCTCGACTCCTCGACCCATACTTTCGAGGAAAACCTGGTCCAGAGCCTGATCCGCGAGTATCCGGACAAGAACGGCATCGCGCTGGCGAACGTCGCGCTGAACGCCTTCGTCAACCAGGCCGGCAACATCGGCCTGGCCGCCGCCGACGCCGCGCGCGAAGCGGGCAATGCGCCGAATACCGTCCTTGCCGCCGCCGTCGCCATGGTCGGCCCCAAGGAAGCGGAAGTCGCGCGCCATGCCGCGGCGACCCTGGTCAACCTTTTCAAGAAGGCCCGTATCGACGATCCCGCGGCGACCGGCGCCGATTTCAGCGCCCAACTCGGCTCCGCCGAAGCGGCGTCGCTGCTGTCCAATGCCGCCTGCGAGCGCGGCACCGCCATGCTGGCCGCCATCAAGGCGCGCGGCGCCAAGTCGGTGTTCGTCGACTTCCTCGAAGCGCTGGCTGCCAAGAACGGCAAGCACCTGCGCGGCCAGGTCGTCCTCGCCGCCATCGTCACGCATCTCGGCTGGAAGCCGCTGATGCGCAAGCGCCTCTCCGCGCTGACCGTCTCCAACATGCCGTGGCACTTCCGCGTCTTCAGCACGCTGATCGGCTCCGCCGCCGGTTCGGCGCAGCAGAGCGCGGGCAAGTTCTGCAACGTCGCCGACGTGGAACTGATGAAGTCCTACAGCTTCACCGAGACTGCCTACATGGCGCTGCTCGGCAAGCGCCCCGACGAGGAAGCCCTCTACGGCTTCTCCGTGCTGCTGGGGCTCATCACCTCGAACGGCCCGGGCACGATCTCCGCCCAAGGCGCCAAGGGGGCA
>DASVZD010000424.1:0-5881 GCA_036391815.1 Rhodocyclaceae bacterium | reverse complement strand
AGGGGATTTGCCTGAAGCGCAGATGGGCGGCGCGCAGCCGCGGCGGCGACAGCCGGCTGGATTCGCCGAACACCACCCATGGGCCGCGATGCTCGGGCAGCAGCGCCTTCAGCGCGCCGAGCACCGCCGAAGTCAGCACATTGCCCCCCGCCGGCCGGCGGTCGCCGAGGATGCCGTTGTAGAGCAGCGCATAGGCGATGCCCTCGAAAACGCCGAGCAGCGGCGTGCCCGGGCGGGCGCCGCTGGCCGCATCCCAGGGCGTGCGCGTCTCCTGGTACCAGACCCAGGCGGCCAGCGTGTCGAAGCGGATTTCCGGATTGATGCCGCCGTCCGGCAGGAACACCGGCTGGCCGAGCTTGAAGAACCGAAACCCCCCGCCGCCCTGCCAGCCGACCGCCTGCGAAATGCCGCCCTGCTCGCCTTCGACGACCTTCTGCAGGCGCGGCAGGCAATGCGTGACCGCGTGCTCGCCCATTTCGATGCCGATGTAGCGGCGGCCCATCTTGTGCGCGACCGCGGCGGTGGTGCCGGAGCCGAGGAAGGAGTCGAGGACGAGGTCGTTGGGGCGTGTCGCTAACATGATGATGCGCTGAGCCACGCGTTCTGGCTTCGGCGTGCCAAAAAGGTCCTCCGCGTCGTGCAGTGCCTTTGCCTCCCTTCGAGCTTCATCGTTGTGGCCTGCATCGGAATAGGCCCACCATGTCGTCGCTGGAACTGTCTCTGCGACTTCCGAGAGAAAACGTTTGAACCGAGGAACGTTATTCCCGCTTGCGCCAAACGAAATTCGGTTGTCGGCGATTAGTTCTGCCATCCGCTCCTTAGTGAAGCGCCAACTCGTTCCCTTCGGCGGCCAGTGTTCCTTGCCTGTTGGACCTACGATCGGGTAAATGGCGTAATCACGTGCTTCATTGCGTTGAAGCGGGCCGGACGTCCAAGGTCCGCGCGGATCATTATCGGGATTGCCATAGCGCGCGTCTTGTTCAGCGGTTCTCGGAAGCCGATATAGCTCCAAATTACCTCGATTCCTTGCATACAGCAGGATATGGTCGTGTGATTCCGAGAGGAATTCCGAGTCGCTCTTGACCGCGTACTTCTTCTGCCAAACCACGTTTGCTATGAAGTTTCCCCGCCCAAACACCTCATCCATCATCACCTTCAGGTAGTGCCCCTCGTTGTCGTCGATCGACACCCAGATGCTGCCGTCCTCGGCGAGCAGTTCGCGCAGCAGTTCGAGGCGCGGGTACATCATCGACAGCCATTGGCTGTGTTCGAGGTTGTCGTCGTAATGCTCGAAGGCGGAGCGGGTGTTGTACGGCGGGTCGATGTAGATGCACTTCACGCGGCCGGCGTAGAAGGGCAGCAGCGCCTTCAGCGCTTCGAGGTTGTCGCCCTGGATCAGCCAGTTGTCGGCCGCGGGGTCGCCATGCACGCTCTGCGCATCGAGCAGGCGGTAGGGAACCTGGGCGGCAGCCTTGACGGCGTGGGCTTTGTGCAACCAGTCGAGCAGAGGCATGGCGACGAGCGTTTCGTAAAGCGGCGATTATCCCGCAATCATCCCACGGCCGGCCCGCTTTTCTCCTCAACCTCCGCCACGTGTCACGCCGGGTCGATGGGGTGCCCTGCTGCGCGTAGGTAAAGGAGGAGGCGGACGCCTTATCGTTCTTGTCCGCCGGGGGACACGGAGCGCAGCAGGGCACCCCGTCGGCTCGAGCGCGCTCATCCCTACCGGCTCGCCAGCAGCTTCGCCCCCAGCAGTACGAAGATCCCGCCGGCCGTCCGGTCGAGCCATGCGCCAAGGGAAGGGTTGCGCGCCAGGCGCTCGCCGACGTGGCCCGAGAACCAGCCGATGGCGCCGAAGATCAGCACGGTCTCGAAGGTGAAGACCAAGCCCAGTTGCGCCATCTGCCAGCCCGCATGGCCGCGCGGCGCATCGACGAACTGCGGCAGGAAGGCGAGGAAGAACAAAACGACCTTGGGATTGATGGCGTTGGCAACCAGGCCCTTCACGAACAGCCTGCCGGGGCTCTCCGCCGGAGCGGCAGCGCGTGGCACGCCGACCGGCCGCGCCTGGCGGATCGCCTGCACGCCGAGCCACATCAGATAGAGCCCGCCGGCCACCTTCAGTGCGGTGAAGGCGAGCGGCGACGCGGCGATCAGCGCGCCGACGCCGAGCGCCGCGAGCAGCGTGTGGTTGAGGCAGCCGAGCGCGCAGCCCAGCCCGAAGGCGACGCCGGGCTTGCGTCCGCGCGCCATGCCGATCGACAGCACCATCAGGTTGTCCGGGCCGGGTGCCAGGGTGATCAGCACGGCGGCGGCGAGGAAGGCGGCGAATTGCGGCAGCGTCAGCAAGGTGTCCATGCGCTCATTCTGTCATGCGCAGCATGCCGCGCACGCTGTTGATGAACCAGATGCCGGCGGCCCGCGGCAGGTCCTCCACGCGCACCACGCCTTCCGCGATCTCGCCGCGCGCCAGCAATTCCGCGCGCAGCACGCCGGCCAGCAGGCCGCAGGAAAGCGGCGGCGTGACGCGGCGGCCGTCGAGCTCGACGACCACGTTGCCGCGCGTGAACTCGGTGACTTCTCCGCGTTCGTTCCACAGCAGGGTGTCGAAGGCGCCGGGCGGCGGCGCATGGGTTTCATAGACGGATCGCCGCGTCGTCTTGTGGGCGAGGAACTCGTCGCCGCTGTCGACCGGCATTGCGGCAAGCGCGTAGCGCAGCGGTTCGGCCAGCGCTTCGAGGGCGAAGGCCTCCGTGCGCGGCGCGCCGTCGCGGTCGACGCGCAGCCTCACGCGCCATGTGCCTTCGCCGTGGCGCGCCGCTTCGGCGTCGAGCGCCGCCTCGATGCGGCCGGCATCCCAGGCGAAGCCGAAATGCGCGGCGCTGGCGCGCAGCCGTTGCAGGTGCCGCTCGCGCAGCCAGAAGGCGCCGCCATCGAGCCGCAGCGTTTCGAGCAGATCGAAGCCGGCCGTCGCGCGCAGCAGGAAGCGGCGCTTGACCAGCCACTCGGCGTATTCGGCCTCGGCGCGCGAGTCGAGCACGATGCCGCTGCCGATGCCGCACTCGGCGCGGCCGCTGCGCGCCGCCAGCGCGACGGTGCGGATGGCGACGCTGAAGGTGGCGTGCCCGCCCGGGCGCAGCACGCCGATCGCGCCGCAGTAGACGCCGCGCGGCGACCGCTCGAGGGCGGCGATGGTCTTCATCGCCGCCACCTTGGGGGCGCCGGTGACCGAGCCGCAGGGAAACAGCGCGCCGAACACGTCGGCCAGGCCGATGCCCGGGCGCGTCCGGCATTGCACGGTGGAGGTCATCTGCCATGCCGTCGGCAGCGCCTCGACGGCGAACAGCGCGGGCACGGCGACGCTGCCGATGGCGGCGACGCGGGCGAGGTCGTTGCGCAGCAGGTCGACGATCATCAGGTTCTCGGCGCGCTCCTTCTCGGATTCGCGCAGCGATTGCGCCGCGCCGGCGTCCGCCTGCGGCTCGGCATGCCGCGGCGCCGTGCCCTTCATCGGCCGCGTCGTCAGCAGGCCGTCCGGCCGCCAGTCGAAGAACAGCTCGGGCGACACGGAGGCGACCTGCCAGGCGCCGCCGTCGAGCCAGGCGCCATAGCCGTCCGGCTGGGCGGCGCGCAGGGACTCGAACAGCGCCAGCCCGCTGCCCTGGAAGTCGGCGCGCAGGCGGGCGGTGAGGTTGACCTGGTAGTAGTCGCCGGCGGCGATGCCGCGGCGGATCGCTTCGATGTCCGACTCGACGTCCGGCCGCGGCGTCTCCATCGCCCAGACGCCGCAAGCGCAGGAGCCTGTCGGCGGCGCCCCGGCGTCGCCGGGCGCGTCGTAGGCGGCGAAGGCGGCCAGCGGAAACGAGGCATGCGGCGGCCGCGTGGCGAACGCCGGATCGAAGGCCGGCGCCGCCTCGTACGCGACGAAGCCGACGACCCAGCGGCCCTGCCGCGCCAGCCTTTCCGCCGCAGCGACGACGCTGCGGACATCCTCGATGCGGCGGGCTTCGAGCACCTCCGCGGCGCGCGGAAAGGCGAGCCGCAGTCGGCCGCCGTCCGGCCCCGGGAAATCGATGCGCGACTTCATGCGGCGTCAGGGACAGCCGGGCAGCAGGGAGCGCAGGCGCTGCCAGTCGAGCGCGGCCTCGACGGCGTCGGCGAGCCGATCGATGTCGGCCTCGCGGCGCGCGCCGAAGTCCACCGGCGCGATGCCGGCGGCGCCGGCCCAGGCGAGCAGCGCGGCGAGCGCGGGCGGCTGCTCGAACAAGCCATGGCAGTAGGTTCCCAGGACCTGTCCGTCGGCCGAGATGGCGCCGTCGCAGCGGCCGTCGTCCAGCATCACGGCCGGGCGTCCGAGCGCCGGTCCGCTGGTGACGCCCATGTGGATCTCGTAGCCCGTCATGGCGGGAGCGCCGTCGAGCGCCAGCGCGCCGGCGACGTTGCGCAGCTGCTTCTCGGGCTCCAGCGTCGTCTCGCAGTCGAGGAAGCCGAGGCCGCGCACGCTGCCGGCCCCGCCTTCGATGCCGGCCGGATCGTGCAGCCGGCGGCCGAGCATCTGGTAGCCGCCGCACAGGCCGATCAGCTTGCCGCCATAGCGCAGGTGGCGCTGGAGATAGGGCTCCCATCCCTGGCTGCGCAGCCAGGCGAGGTCGGCGGCGACGCTCTTCGAACCGGGCAGCACCACCAGGTCCGCCGGCGGCGGCGCCTGGCCGGGGCCGACCCAGCGGAAGTCGATCTGCGGATGCAGGCGCAGCGGATCGAGGTCGCTGTGGTTGGAGATGCGGGGGAACACCGGCGCGACGATGCGCAGCCGCGCGTCGCCGTCGCGCTCGGCGTGATGCTCGATGGCGTCCTCGGCGTCGAGGAACAGGCCGTGCAGGTAGGGCACCACGCCGAGGACGGGGCGGTTGGTGCGCTGCTCGATCCACACGACGCCGGGCTGCAGCAGGCCGATGTCGCCGCGGAAGCGGTTGATGATGAAGCCCTTGACGCGCGCCTGCTCGGAAGGCGAGAGCAGCGCCAGCGTGCCGGAGAGGTGCGCCAGCACCCCGCCGCGGTCGATGTCGCCGACGATCGCCACGGGGATGTCGGCCGCCTCGGCGAAGCCCATGTTGGCGATGTCGCGGTCGCGCAGGTTGACCTCGGCCGGGCTGCCGGCGCCCTCGACGATCACGCAGTCGAACTCGTCGGCGAGCCGGTTCCAGGAGGCGAGCACCGCTTCCATCGCGGTCGCCTTGTAGTCGTGGTAGGCGCGCGCGTCGAGGTCGGAAACGGCCTTGCCGTGGATGATCACCTGGGCGCGCTGGTCGGTGTTCGGCTTCAGCAGCACCGGATTGAAGTCGATGCGCGGGGCGATGCCGGCGGCCTGCGCCTGCAGCGCCTGCGCGCGCCCGATCTCGCCGCCGTCGGCCGCCACCGCGGAATTGAGCGCCATGTTCTGCGGCTTGAACGGCGCGACGCGCACGCCGCGCCGGTGCAGGATGCGGCACAGGGCGGCGACCAGCACGCTCTTGCCGGCGTCCGAGGTGCAGCCCTGGACCATCAGTGCGGGCTTAGAATTGCGCGACTTCTCCATAGCCGGATTATCCCATCCCCATGCTGTCGATGACGATCGCATCGTCCGCCCTCGGCGGCGCGCTGCTGGACCGCCTGCTCGGCGAGCCGCGGCGCTTCCATCCGCTGGTCGGCTTCGGCCGTCTGGCGGACGAGGCGGAGAAGGCGCTGCGGCGGGGGGCGCCGGGCGATGCCGTCGGCAACCGGCTGCGCGGCCTGGCGGCCTGGTCGCTGATCGTGGTGCCGCCGGTGCTGGCGGCCAGCCTGCTCTGCGACGCCATGCCGCTGGCCGGAATCGCCGATGCGCTGCTGCTCTGGTTCGCGCTCG
>DASVZD010000423.1:0-6179 GCA_036391815.1 Rhodocyclaceae bacterium | reverse complement strand
GCGGCAAGTTTTGCCTCGCCCGACGCGGCAAGCCTGGCCGTCTTGCCAAGGCTGGCGCCGTGGAGGGCGAGGAAATGCTTCGCGAGCGGGACGATGTCGCCGGGCCGCTCGCGCAGCGCCGGGATGCGCAGCGGGAATACGTTGAGCCGGTAGTAGAGGTCCTCGCGAAAGCGTCCGGCCGCCACCTCGGCCGCCATGTCGCGGTTGGAGGTCGCCAGCACGCGGATGTCGAGCGGGATCGGCTTCTTGGCGCCGACGCGTTCCACCTCGCGTTCCTGCAGCACGCGCAGCAGCTTGACCTGGAGCGCCAGCGGCATTTCCGAGGTTTCGTCGAGCAGCAGGGTGCCGCCGTTGGCCTGCTCGAACTTGCCGGGCTGGGAGGCCTGGGCGCCGGTGAAGGCACCCTTCTCATGGCCGAACAGCGTGGCCTCGAGCAGGTTGTCGGGAATCGCCGCGCAGTTGATCGCGACGAAAGGTCCGCGCGCGCGGTTCGACTGATCGTGGATGTAGCGCGCGAACACTTCCTTGCCGGCGCCCGATTCGCCGGTCAGCATCACGGTGGCGTCGGTGCGCGCCACGCGGGCGGCCAGCAGCAGCACCTCCTGGGTGCGGGGGTCGCCCGCCACCACGCCGGAACCCTCGGTGCGCGGCGGCTGCGCATAGCGCGCGATCTGGTCGAGCAGCGCCTTGGGCTCGAAGGGCTTGAGCATGAAATCGCAGGCGCCGCCGCGCATCGCGGCAACCGCCTTGTCCACGTCGCCGAAGGCCGTCATGAGCAGCACCGGCAAGCCCGGCTTGCGGGAGCGGATCTCCGCCAGCAGCTCGAGGCCGTCCATCGGCGCCATGCGCAGGTCGGAAACCACCATGTTGAAGGCCTCGCGCGACAGGACGGCCAGCGCCGCCGGTCCGCCGTCGGCCCCCGTGGCCCGGTGGCCGGCGGCCTCCAGCGTGACGAGCAGGGCGTCGCGCAGGGCTTCGTCGTCCTCGACGACCAAGATGTTCATTGGGTTGTTTGCTGGCATGGTCAATCCGCATTCCGGGCTTCGAGCCCCGGGGAAATCGTCATAAGGAATTCTGTACCTGCGCCCGGCGCAGATACAACATCTATGCCGCCCCCATGGGCGCGGGCGACGCCGCGCGCGATGGCGAGTCCGAGTCCGGTGCCTTCGTTGCGCGTGGTGAAGAAGGGCTGGAACAGCTTGGCGACCACTTCCGGCTCCATCCCGCGGCCGTTGTCCTTCACCGAGAAAAGCCAGTGCGTGTCGGTGCGCTGGACCGACAGCACGATCCGGCCCTTGCCCGCCTCGACGGCCTGGAGTCCGTTCTCCAGCAGGTTCGTCAGCGCCCCCGCGATGGCCTTCCGGTTGCCGGTGAGCACGGCGTCGGCATCGGCGGCGGCGACGCGGAACTCGACGCCGCGGCTGCGCGCCAGCGGCTCGAAGGTCAGCGTGAGCTCGGCCATCAGCTCGCCGAGCGCGAAGTTCTCGCGGCCCAGCACTTCCCCGCGGGCGAACAGCAGCATGTCCTGGATCAGCCGCTCTAGGTGCTTGAGGCGCGCGACGGTCTTCTGCGCGATGACCGCGCGGGAAGCTTCCGGAAGATCCGGATTCTCGAGATTGCCGGCATAGAGCAGCGCGGCGGCCAGCGGGGTGCGCAGCTGGTGCGCCAGCTGCGCCGCCATTTCGCCCATGGCGGCAAGCCGCTCGTTGCGTTCCGCCTCGGCCCGCAGCCGTTGGGTCTCGGCGTTGGCGGCCGCCAGCTCCGCGGTCAACTGCGCGACCTGGGACTGGAGTATCTTGTAGCTCCCGGCAAGTTCCTCGGAAGCCTGGTTGAAGATGCGGAAAGCCTCGGCGAGTCGTTCGGACTCGGCGGCGGCAACCTGATCGGATTGGGTTTCGGCGATAGCCATAGGCGCCTCATGATCGCAGATTACAGCTAGATCAACAACTTCCGAAATGGCGGCAAAAATTGCCGCTTCTCATGGGTACCCCTCTTGCTGACGCAGAACACAATGCGCGAGCATCCGGATACTGAGACATATGGCAGAAGAAACCGCGGCGGCATTGCCTTTCAACCTGGAGTTCCTCAATCGCCTCACCCCGCGCCAGCGGATGGCCGGCCTCGGGGCCATTGCGCTTGCGGTCGCACTCCTCGTCGGCGCCTGGCTGTGGACCCGCGAGCCCGCCTACAGCGTGCTGTTCTCCAACCTGTCGGAGAAGGACGGCGGCCAGATCATCACCGCCCTGCAGCAGCAGAACGTGCCCTACAAGTTCTCGGAGGGCGGCGGCGCCATCCTGGTTCCGAGCACGCAGGTCCATGAAGTCCGCCTGCGCCTGGCGTCGCAGGGACTGCCGAAGGGCGGCCAGGTGGGCTTCGAGCTCATGGAGAACCTCAAGCTGGGCTCCACCCAGTTCGCCGAGCAGATCGCCTACCAGCGCGGACTGGAAGGCGAACTGGCCCGCACCATCCAATCGCTGTCGGCGGTCGAAGGCGCACGCGTCCATCTCGCCATCCCGAAGCAGACCGCCTTCCTGCGCGACGAGCAGAAGCCCTCCGCCTCGGTCCTGGTGGCGCTGCGTCCCGGCCGCGTGCTGGAGCCGGCGCAGGTCGCCGGCATCGTCCACCTGGTCTCCTCCTCGGTGCCGCAGCTGGCGACCAGCGACGTCAGCGTGATCGACCAGGACGGCAAGCTCATCTCGCAGCAGCCCGACGCGCTGCGCAACGCCGGCCTCGATCCCTCGCAGATCAAGTACGTGCGCGAGATCGAAGCCGACTACGTCAAGCGCATCGAGGCGATACTCGGCCCCGTGGTCGGGGCTTCCAACGTCCGCGCCCAGGTCGCGGCGGACGTCGACTTCTCGCAGATCGAGCAGGTCGCCGAGACCTACCGGCCGAATCCGTCGCCCGACGCCGCCATCCGCAGCCAGCAGACGTCCGAAAGCGGCAACACGACGGCCAACGCCATCGGCGTCCCCGGCGCCCTCACCAACCAGCCGCCGGTCCCGGCCACCGCGCCGCTGACGACGCCGCCCGTGCCCAACGCCGGCGGCGGCGCGCCGGCCACGGGCGCCCCGCCCGGAACGGCGAACGCCACCATCGCCTACAACGCGCCGGTCAATTTCAACAAGAACGCGACCATCAACTACGAGGTCGACAAGACGGTCAAGCACACCAAGGGCGTGCCCGGCGTGATCCGGAGACTTTCCGTCGGCGTCGTGGTCAACCAGAAGAAGGGTCCCGAAAAGGACGGCAAGCCGGGCAAGCCGATCCCGCTCACTGACGCGGAGATCAAGCAGATCACTGCGCTGGCGCGCGAGGCGGTGGGCTTCAACCAGGAACGCGGCGACTCGCTGAACGTCGCCAACGTACTGTTTGCGCCGCAGGAGAAGGAAGCCATCCCGAGCCTGCCGCTGTGGAGGGACCCGGACGTGATCGAATTTGCGCGTGAACTGGGCAAGTACCTGCTGCTCGCGCTGCTGGCCTACTTTGTCTGGACCAAGATCCTGAGGTCGGTCTGGCTGGAAATCCAGGAGGCGCAGCGCAAGGCCGAGGCCAGGCGGGCGGCGGAACTCGCCGCGCAGCACGCGCACGAGCCGGGCGCGCCGGGCATGGACTACGAGACCAAGCTGCAGCAGGCGCGCGAAATGGCAAGGCAGGATCCGCGGATCGTCGCGAACGTGATCAAGGAGTGGGTCGGTGGCAGCAGCGAACCCCGATGAAGGCCTAGAGGACAGCGCCATCCTGCTGCTTTCGCTCGGCGAGGACGAGGCGGCAGCGGTGCTGAAGAACCTGGGCCCCAAGGAGGTCCAGAAGCTCGGCCACGCCATGACCTCCATGAAGGCCGTCCCGCGCGAGCGCATCGAGATGGTTCTCGACAAGCTGCAGGAGCAGACCGCGGCCGGCGGCCCGTTCTCGGTCGACGAGGGCCACATCCGCGCCATGCTGACCAAGGCGCTGGGCGACGACCGCGCCGCCAACCTGATCTCGCGCATCATGCAGGGCGGCGACACCGCCGGCATCGAGAGCCTGAAGTGGATGGATGCGGCCACGGTCGCCGACCTCATCAAGAACGAGCATCCGCAGATCATCGCCACCATCCTGGTGCACCTCGAGTTCGACCAGGCTGGCGAGATCATCAAGCTGTTCACCGAGCGGCTGCGCAACGACGTCCTGCTGCGCGTCGCGACGCTGGACGGCGTGCAGCCGACGGCCCTCAAGGAACTCAACGACGCCCTCATGCGCCTGCTGTCCGGCTCCGCGGCGAACGTCCGCAAGGCCGCCATGGGGGGTACCCGCCACGCCGCGGAAATCCTCAACTTCGTCGGCCAGCAGGTCGAGACCTCGATCATCGACAACGTGCGCGAATACGACCCGGACCTCGCGCAGAAGATCCTCGACGAGATGTTCGTGTTCGAGAACCTGCTCGACGTCGACGACCGCGGCATCCAGCTGCTGCTGCGCGAAGTGCAGTCCGACTCGCTCATCGTCGCGCTCAAGGGCGCGCCGCCGGAACTGCGCGACAAGATATTCAAGAACATGTCCCAGCGGGCCGCCGAGATGCTCAGGGAAGACCTCGAGTCGAAGGGGCCGGTGCGCCTGTCCGAGGTGGAAGCCGAGCAGAAGGAGATCCTCAAGATCGCCCGCCGCCTTGCCGACGAAGGCCAGATCGTTCTGGCCGGCAAGGGCGGCGAAGACCAGATGGTCTAGGGAATAGCCGATGTCCGACAAGGGCCGATTGACCGCCTGGGAACGCTGGGAGCTGGCGGATTTCGACAGCCCCAAGCCCAGGGCCGCCGAATCGCAGCCGGCAGCGCCGCCCGAACCGCAGGTCGCGCTGCCGACCGCGGAGGAGGTCGAGCGCATCTATCACGAGGCGCAGGAGCAGGGGCGCCGCCAGGGATACGACGAAGGCACCCAGAAAGGCTACGAGGAAGGCTACGCGCAGGGCCAGGCCAAGGCACGGCAGGAAGCCGAGCGCCTCGGGCAACTCGTGGAACGGCTCGAGACTGCCCTCGGCAAGCTCGACAGCGAGGTCGGCGACGAGCTGCTCGGGCTTGCCGTCGAGCTGGCACGCCAGGTCGTGCGCTCGGAGATCCGCGCCCACCCGGAAACGCTGATCCAGGTCGTGCGCGAAGCCCTCGAGCAGATCCCGCATCAGCACGCGACGCTGTACCTGCATCCGGAGGACGCCGCGCTGGCGCGGTCCTACCTGGGCGACCAGCTCTCCCACTTCGGGCACCGCATCCTCGAGGACGCCCGGCTCGAGCGCGGCGACTGCCGGATCGAGGCCGGCGGCAGCGCGGTGGATGCCACGCTCGCGACGCGCTGGCGCCGCGTGCTGGAAGGCCTGGGACTCGAAGACGCCTGGCATCCGCCGGCCGAGCCATGAACGAAAGCCTCGCCTCCTGGCGCCGCTTCCTCGCGGCCACCCGCGAGCAGCTCGGGCCGGCGAACCCGTTCCAGATCTCCGGGCGGCTCACGCGCGTGAACGGCCTGGTGATGGAGGCGGCGGGACTCAAGCTGCCGCTCGGCTCCGGCTGCCGCATCATGGTTCCCGGCGGCGGCTCGGTCGAGGCCGAAGTCGTGGGCTTCAACGGCGAGCGTCTCTTCATGATGCCGACCGAGGACGTGCACGGCCTGGCGCCGGGCGCCCATGTCGTGCCGCTCGAATTCAAGCCGCCGCCGCCGCGCCTGGAGAAGGCCGGCGAGCGCCACCGGCGCGCCTTCGACCGCGCCAAGCACCTGCCGGTCGGCGACCAGCTGCTCGGGCGCGTGGTCGACAGCAACGGGCGTCCGCTCGATGCGCTCGGCCCGCTCGATACCAAGACCTCGCGGTCGCTCGTCAGCCGGCCGATCAACCCGCTGGCGCGCGCACCGATCGAGACCAGCCTCGATGTCGGCATCCGTGCCATCAACGCCCTGCTCACCGTCGGACGCGGCCAGCGCCTCGGCCTGTTCGCCGGATCCGGCGTCGGCAAGAGCGTGCTGCTCGGCATGATGGCGCGCTACACCGCGGCGGAGGTCATCGTCGTCGGCCTGATCGGCGAACGCGGCCGCGAGGTCAAGGAATTCATCGAGCAGAACCTGGGCGGCGAAGGCCTGCGCCGCTCGGTGGTGATCGCCGCGCCGGCCGACGTGAGCCCGCTGCTGCGGCTGCAGGGCGCCGCCTATGCGACCAC
>DASVZD010000422.1:0-2741 GCA_036391815.1 Rhodocyclaceae bacterium | reverse complement strand
AGGCCCATCGGGCAGGACTCGACGCACTCGCCGCACTTGATGCACGGATAGGTCTTGCGCGAAGCGCGCGCCTGGACTTCCTTGCCGCGGAACACCAGGATGCCGCCGACGCCCTTGGTGATCGGCGTGTCGAGCGAAGCGACGGCGCTGCCCATCATCGGGCCGCCGAACACCACTTCGATCGACTCGTCGATCACGCCGACTTCGTCGAGCAGGAACTTGAGCGGCGTGCCGATCGGCACCAGGTAGTTGCCCGGCCGCTTGATGCCCGGCCCCACCACGGTAATCACGCGCTCGATGAAGCCGCGGCCGCGCGGCACCAGCTCGCCGATCTCGGCCAGCGTGGCGACGTTCTGCACGTAGGCCCCCGTCGTGTAGGCGCGCGCGTCCGGCGGCACCTCGCGGCCGGTGAGCGTCTTGATCAGCATCTCGCCTGCCCCCTGCGGATACTTGGTCGGCACGGCTTCCACCGTGATCGAGCCGTCCGCCGGCAGATGCGCGCGGATCGCTTCGACCGCGTCCATCTTGTTGTCCTCGACGCCGATGATGGCGCGCGGATTGTTCAAGAGCTTCTGCGCGATGCGGATGCCGGCGATCAGGTGCTGCGGACGCTCGACCATCACGCGGTGGTCGGAGGTGAGATACGGCTCGCACTCGCAGCCGTTCACCACGATGGTGTCGATCGGGTATTCCTTCGGCACCTTGAGCTTGGCGTGCGTCGGGAAGACGCCGCCGCCCAGGCCCACCACGCCGGCTTCCTTGACCGCTTCTATCAACCCGTCCTCATCCAGAGCCGTGAGGTCGCGCGGCTGTTCCCACAGGACTTCCTGGGTCGAGCCCTGGTGCGTGCGGATGATGATCGCGGGTCCCCAGGGGCCGCTGGCGGTGGCGTGCAGCCGGATGTCCTCGACCACGCCCGTCACCGGCGCATGGTGCGGCACCGAGACGAAGCCATCTGCTGCCGCAATCGGCTGGCCGCGCACCACCTCCTCGCCCACCTTGACGAGCGGGCGGGCCGGGCGGCCCACTTGCTGCGACAGGTGCACGATCATGCGCGGCGCGAAGGGCAGCCGACGGATCGCATGATCCGCCGTCTCCTTGTGCGTCGGCGGGTGGATGCCGCGGGCGAACGTCTCGCCCCGGAAGTAGTTCAGCAGTCTCATGGCCTAGTTGAACTTGGCAGCACGCGCCTTCAGCTTGTCGAGGCCGGGTTCGGCAGCATTCCATGGCGTTCCCGGGTGGATGCAGCCGGCCGTGCACTTCTCGGCCGCCTTGACCACGTCGGCGAACTTGCCGCCTTGCGGGTTGATGACGATCGCCTGCTTCTGGTCGTTGTAGGCGAACATCTTCGGCGCGATGGCCATGCACTCGTCGCAGGCGGTGCACTCGGGCGACTCGATCCAGACGGCTTCGTAGCCTTCCGCCGCAGCGGCAGCAACAGGGGCGGCGGCGTCTGAGATCGCCGGGGCGCCGGCCATGCCGAGACTGGCGCTGATCTTGGCCAGCAGTTCGGCGCGCACCTGCTCGACGACGTCGCCGGAAGCGGCGCTCACGCCGCCGGCGCTGGCGATGTCCTTGAGCTGGTGCCAGAAACCGAGACGCTCCTCGCAGGCACGCACGAGGTCTTCGGCGACCAGCAGGCGCATCAGGCGATTCTTCTGGTCGACCGCCCAGATGTACGGGAACTTGCCTTCGCGCTCGTCTTCGTCGAGCTTGAGGAAGTCGGCCAGCTGGACCATGTCGTCATTCCAGGTCTGCGGCGGCGCCTTCTTGAACTGCTTGGCGAAGCGCGCTTCGGTGGCGGCGAAGTCGGCGAAGGTCATCGGCACGTCCATCTTCTGCTTGGCGCCGCTCTCGTCGACATAGTTCAGCGTGTAGATGGGCCAGTCGGTGTCCATCGACGGGTTGCCTTCGAGGCTGACGCACTCGCTGAAGGTCGTGCCGAGGTCCGGGTTGTACTTGAACAGCGGATAGGCACGCGACTCGACGGCCAGCTTGCTCTGGTCGACGCTGCGGTCGTCGCCCACGCCGTGCTCGGGCGGGCACACGGCGTAGATGTTGAACAGCGCCGGGCGGCGGCTGTTCAGGCCGTCGATGTAGCCTTCGATCAGGTGGTTGCTGTGCGCGATGGTCGACTGCATCACGTAGGTCGTGCGATGCGCCATGGCGATCACGCTCATCTCCTTGCGAATCTCCTGCTTGCCGTGCAGCGCCTTGCCGTACGGCGCCATGTCGGAGACCTGGCCGATGAAGCCCGAGGTGCAGGCCTGGCCGCCGGTGTTGGAGTACACCTGGGTGTCGACCACCACCACCTTGATCGGCGTACCGGACATCATGGCGCGCGACAGGTTCTGGAAGCCGATGTCGTACATCGCGCCGTCGCCGCCCACGGCGACGACCGGCGGGCACAGCTGCCATTCCTGGTCATTGAACTGCTTCCAGCCGAAGCGGCGGAAGAAGTCGTCGTCGCGCTCGGCGACGTATTCGCCGGCCAGTTCCATCTCGGCCATGCGAACGGCTTTGAAGCCCTCCGCCATCTTCGACATGTGGCCTTCGAAGAGTCCCATCGCCACCGAAGGCGAATCCTGGAACAGATGCGAGGTCCAGGGGAAGGGATACGGGTTGAACGGGTAAGTCGACGCCCATACGGAGGTGCAACCGGTCGAATTGACGATACCCATGTCGGCGCGGCCGCGCTTGCTCGGGCCCTCGACGTATCGCCACTTCAGATCCTTGAGTTT
>DASVZD010000421.1:0-1614 GCA_036391815.1 Rhodocyclaceae bacterium | reverse complement strand
AATCCGAAGGACGGTCGCATGATCGTCATCGAGATGAACCCGCGCGTGTCGCGCTCCTCGGCGCTGGCGTCCAAGGCCACCGGCTTCCCGATCGCCAAGATCGCCGCGAAGCTCGCCTGCGGCTACACGCTGGACGAACTGAAGAACGACATCACCGGCGGCGCCACGCCGGCCTCGTTCGAACCCTCGATCGACTACGTCGTCACCAAGGTGCCGCGCTTCGCCTTCGAGAAGTTCCCGCTGGCGAACGACCGCCTGACGACGCAGATGAAGTCGGTGGGCGAAGTCATGGCGATCGGCCGCACCTTCCAGGAATCGCTGCAGAAGGCCCTGCGCGGCCTGGAGACCAGCGTCTACGGCTTCGACGAACTGGAAGCCGAGCGCGAGGAGATCGCCCACGAGCTGGCCAACCCCGGCGCGCAGCGCATGTGGTACCTCGGCCAGGCGTTCCGCAGCGGCTTCACCTTCGACGAGATCCTGGGCCTCACCAAGATCGACCCGTGGTTCCTGGTGCAGATCGAGGAGATCATCAAACTGGAAGGCGAGATGCGCGGCAAGCCGCTCGCCGGCTTCGACGCCGACGCGCTGCGCCAGTTGAAGCGCAAGGGCTTCTCCGATCGCCGCATCGCCGCCCTCACCGGCGCCAGCGAGACGGAAGTGCGCAGCCGCCGCCACGCGCTGAACATCCGCCCGGTGTTCAAGCGCGTCGATACCTGCGCCGCGGAATTCGCCACCTCGACCGCCTACATGTACTCGACCTACGAGGAAGAGTGCGAAGCGCGGCCGACCGACAAGAAGAAGATCATGGTGCTCGGCGGCGGCCCGAACCGCATCGGACAGGGCATCGAGTTCGACTACTGCTGCGTCCACGCCGCGCTCGCCATGCGCGAGGACGGCTTTGAAACCATCATGGTCAACTGCAACCCCGAGACCGTGTCGACGGACTACGACACCTCGGACCGCCTCTACTTCGAGCCGCTGTCGCTCGAAGACATCCTCGAGATCGTCGCCGTCGAGAAGCCGACCGGCGTGATCGTGCAGTTCGGCGGCCAGACGCCGTTGAAGCGCGCGCGCGAACTCGAGGCCAACGGCGTGCCGATCATCGGCACCAGCCCGGACATGATCGACGCCGCGGAAGACCGCGAGCGCTTCCAGAAGCTGCTCAACGACCTCGGCCTCAAACAGCCGCCCAACCGCACGGCGAGGAACGAACAGGACGCCATCCGCATGGCCGCCGAGATCGGCTACCCGCTGGTGGTGCGTCCGAGCTACGTGCTCGGCGGCCGCGCCATGGAAATCGTGCACGAGCAGAAGGATCTCGAACGCTACATGCGCGAGGCCATCAAGGTTTCCAACGACTCGCCGGTGCTGCTCGACCGCTTCCTCAACGACGCCACCGAGGTGGACGTCGATGCGCTGTCCGACGGCAAACAGGTCATCATCGGCGGCATCATGGAGCACATCGAGCAGGCGGGCGTGCACTCGGGCGACTCGGCCTGTTCGCTGCCGCCCTACAACCTGTCGAAGAAGCTGCAGGACGAGATGCGCCGCCAGACCGAGCAGATGGCGCGCGGCCTCAACGTCTGCGGCCTCATGAACGTGCAGTTCGCCATC
>DASVZD010000420.1:0-14942 GCA_036391815.1 Rhodocyclaceae bacterium | reverse complement strand
GGAAGCGCCGCGCTCGCAGACCATGATGTTGTCTGCGCCACCGTTCACTTCCTTTGCCTTGGCGACGACGTTCTTCATGTCGCCAGGCGCCATGAACTGGCCCTTCTTGATGTTCACCGGCTTGCCGGATGCCGCGCAGGCCTGGATGAAGTCCGTCTGGCGGGCGAGGAAGGCCGGCGTCTGCAGGACATCGACGACGGCCGCGACGGCAGGCACCTCGGCCTCGGTATGCACGTCGGTCAGCACCGGCACGCCGATCTGCTTCTTCACCTCGGCGAGGATGTCGAGCCCCTGCTCCATGCCGAGCCCGCGGAATGACTTCGACGAGCTGCGATTGGCCTTGTCGTAGGACGACTTGTAGATGAACGGCACGCCGAGCGCCGCGCAGATATCCTTGATCTGGCCGGCCGTGTCGAGCGCCATCTGGCGCGACTCGATCACGCAGGGACCGGCAATCAGGAACAGCGGCCGGTCGAGGCCGACGTCGAAACCGCAGAGCTTCACGCCGCCACGCCCTTGCGCGCGAGCGCAGCCTTCACGTAGGCGATGAACAGCGGGTGGCCGGTGCGCGGGTTGCTGGTGAATTCCGGGTGGAACTGCACGCCGACGAACCACGGATGCAGTTCGGGCGACAGCTCCATCATCTCCGGCAGGTCTTCGCTCGGCGTGCGCGCCGAGATCACCATGCCGCCGGCCTCGAGCTTCGGCACGTAGGTGTTGTTGACCTCGTAGCGATGGCGGTGGCGCTCGTTGACTTCCTTGCCGTAGACCTTCGCGGCCAGCGTGCCGGCCTTGACCGGGCAGCGCTGGGCGCCGAGGCGCATGGTGCCGCCGAGGTTGGAATTGGCGTCGCGATGCTCGACCTTGCCCTCGCGGTCCATCCATTCGGTGATCAGCGCGACGACGGGATGCGGCGTGTCGGCATCGAACTCCGTGCTGTTGGCGCCCTCCAGGCCGGCGACGTGGCGCGCGAACTCGATGGTCGCGAGCTGCATGCCGAGGCAGATGCCCAGGTAAGGCACCTTGTTCTCGCGGGCATAGCGGATCGCGGCGATCTTGCCCTCGGTGCCGCGCTTGCCGAAGCCGCCGGGAACGAGCACCGCGTCCATGCCCTTCAAGGCGTCGCAGCCGTTCTTCTCGATCTCTTCCGAATCGAGGTAATGGATCTTCACCTTGCTGCGCGTGTGCATGCCGGCGTGGATCAGCGCCTCGGTCAGCGACTTGTACGACTCGGTGAGGTCGACGTACTTGCCGACGAAGGCGACGTTGACGTCGTGCTCGGGATGCTCGAGCGCGTCGATGAGGTTCTTCCACACCGACAGGTTCGCGGCCTTGGCCAGGATGCCGAGCTTGTGGCAGACGATCTCGTCGAGCATCTGGTCGTGCAGCATGCCGGGGATCTTGTAGATGCTGTCGGAATCCAGGCAGGCGATCACCGCCTCGGCCTGCACGTTGGTGAACAGCGCGATCTTGCGCTTTTCCTCTTCCGGAATCTCGCGGTCGGCGCGGCACAGCAGGATGTCCGGCTGGATGCCGATCTCGCGCAGTTCCTTGACCGAGTGCTGCGTCGGCTTGGTCTTCAGCTCGCCGGCGGTCGGGATGTAGGGCAGCAGCGTCAGGTGGATGTAGCAGGCGTTGTTGCGGCCCTCCTCGATGCCCATCTGGCGGATGGCTTCGAGGAAGGGCAGCGACTCGATGTCGCCCACGGTGCCGCCGACCTCGATGATCGCCACCTCGGCGCCCTCGGCGCCGCGCTTGACGTACAGCTTGATCTCGTCGGTGATGTGCGGGATGACCTGCACGGTCTTGCCGAGGTACTCGCCGCGGCGCTCCTTCTTGATCACCGACTCGTAGATCTGGCCGGTGGTGAAGTTGTTGCGCTTGCCCATCTTGGCGCTGGTGAAGCGCTCGTAGTGCCCGAGGTCGAGGTCGGTCTCGGCGCCGTCTTCCGTGACGAACACCTCGCCGTGCTGGAACGGCGACATGGTGCCGGGATCGACGTTGATGTAGGGGTCTAGCTTGAGGTGGGTGACTTTGATGCCGCGCGATTCGAGGATGGCCCCCAGCGACGCGGCGGCGATGCCTTTGCCCAGACTGGACACGACACCGCCCGTAACGAAAACGTATTTGGCCATGGGAATGCAGGTGCTGGAAAGCCGCATTATATGTGCAATGGTCGAAATATTGAACAGCGTCGCCCGGGCGGCGGCTAGACTTCATGGGTGCGATATGACGGATGTGCGCGATGCCGAATTCCACAGCGGATGCTGACTTCCCGCCCGGACTGAGCGCCGGCGAAGTGCTGGCAAGGCGTGCCGCCGAGGGCTTCAACGAACTGCCCGCCGAGCGCGACCGCTCCCTCGCGCGCATCGCCGCGGAGGTGATGCGCGAGCCGATGTTCCTGCTGCTGCTCGGCGCCGGCGGCATCTACCTGCTGATGGGGGACGCCCACGAGGCGCTGATCCTGCTCGGCTTCGTCGCCGTCATCATGGCGGTGACGATCATCCAGGAGCGGCGCACCGAACGCGCGCTGGAAGCCTTGCGCGACCTGTCGAGCCCGCGTGCGCTCGTCATGCGCGACGGACGCGCGCAGCGCATCCCCGGACGCGAGGTCGTCACCGGCGACCTGCTGATGCTGGCCGAAGGCGACCGCGTTCCGGCGGACGGCAGGCTGCTCGCGGCGCACGAGCTCGCCGTCGACGAGTCGCTGCTGACCGGCGAATCGGTGCCGGTGCAGAAGAGCGCCGAAGCGGCCGCGCAGGTGTTCGCCGGCACGCTGGTCACCCGCGGACAAGGCCTGGTGCGCGTGACCGCCATCGGTTCGGCGTCGGAACTCGGCCGCATCGGCAAGTCGCTGTCGGCGATCGGCCCCGAAACGTCGCCGCTGCAGCGGGAGATGGGCGCGCTGGCGCGCCGGCTCGCCGTCATCGGCGTCGCGCTCTGCCTGATCGTCGCCGCGCTGTTCGTCATCCTGCGCGGCGGCTGGCTGGAAGGCCTGCTGGCCGGCATCACCCTGGCCATGGGCATCCTGCCGCAGGAATTCCCGGTCATCCTGATCATCTTCCTCGCCCTCGGCGCGCGGCGCATCGCGCAGGCCCAGGTGCTGACGCGGCGCCTGTCGGCGATCGAGACGCTCGGCGAAACCACCGTGCTGTGCGTCGACAAGACCGGCACGCTCACCGAGAACAGCATGGCGGTGGCCATGCTGTCGGCCGCCGGGCAGCAGCTCGCCATCGAGGACGAGGCGCAATTGCCCGGCGTGCCCGAGCCCTTCCACGAGCTCCTCGAATACTGCGTCCTGGCGAGCGAGATCGCCCCGCACGACCCCATGGAGAAGGCCCTCCACCGCCTCGCGCGCGATCACCTGGCCAACACGGAACACCTGCATCCCGACTGGTCGCTGGCCCGCGAATACGAATTGACGCCGGGACTCATGGCGATGTCCCACCTGTGGCGCGTGCCGGACCGCACGCACCAGGCGGTCGCCACCAAGGGCGCGCCGGAGGCCATCGTCGACCTCTGCCACCTCGAGGGCGAGGCGCGCGGGCAGGTGCTGTCCGAGGCCGCCGGCATGGCGAACCGCGGCCTGCGCGTGCTCGGCGTGGCGAAGGCCGCGCACCGCGGCGACGACTGGCCCGCGATCCAGCACGATTTCGACTTCGAGTTCATCGGCCTCGTCGGCCTCGCCGACCCGCTGCGCCGCGAAGTCCCGGCGGCGATCGCCGAATGCCGCCAGGCCGGCGTGCGCGTGCTCATGATCACCGGCGACCACCCGCGCACCGCCCAGGCCATCGCGCAGGGCGCCGGCATCGCCGCTGCGCGCGTGATCACGGGGGACGAGCTGGCGAACCTGCCGCCTGCGGAGCTGGCCGCCCGGTTGGCCGACGAGTGCGTGTTCGCCCGCGTGGCGCCCGACCAGAAGCTGCGCATCGTGGAGGCCCTGAAGCGCCGCGGGGAAGTGGTCGCCATGACCGGCGACGGCGTCAACGACGCGCCGGCCCTGAAGGCGGCGCATATCGGCATCGCCATGGGCAAGCGTGGCACCGACGTCGCGCGCGAGGCCGCCGACCTGGTCCTGCTCGACGACAATTTCGACGCCATCGTCCGCACCATCGCCCTGGGACGGCGCATCTACGCCAACCTGCGCCAGGCGATGGTCTACACGCTGGCCGTCCACGTGCCCATCATCGGGCTCACGCTGCTGCCTCTGCTGTTCGGCCTGCCGCCGATACTGGCGCCGATCCACATCGCCTTCCTGGAACTCGTCATCGACCCGGCCTGCTCGGTGGTATTCGAGGCGGAGCCGGGAGCCGCGGGCCTGATGCGGCAACCGCCGCGCGACCCGGCGGAGCAATTGGTGGCCGGACGACACATCGCGACCAGCCTCGTGCAGGGGGGGATGACGACCGTCGTCGTCATCCTGCTCTACGGCCTGGCGCTGCGCTCCGGCATCGCGGAAGCCGAGGCGCGCAGCATGACGTTCATCGCGCTCATCGTGGCGAACTGCATGCTGATCTTCAGCAGCCGATCGATGGTCGCCGGGCTCGGAACCGCGCTGCGCAACATCACGCCGACGGCGGCCGTGGTGGTCGCGGGCACCCTCGCCGGCCTCGTCGTCGTGACTGCCGTCCCGCTGTTCGCGGCGCCATTCCTGTTCGGCGGATTGACCCTGGCGCAGTGGCTGTCCGCCGCGGGGGTCGGCCTTGCCGGCCTGCCGCTGTTCGAAACCGTCAAGCGAGTCCGCATCGCCTGAACCGCGGGCACCCCTCTTGCTATTGAGGAGATTGAATCAATGGCAACAGGGGAAGATTGCAATGCTGAAGAGTGATTCCATGGCGCTGACGGCAGCCGAACGCGACTGGCTGCCGACCTGGGGAAAGACGGGCAGGCTGGCGATGCGCTGGGCCTGCCATCTGAATCGCGACCGCTACGCCACGCTGGAGCAGGCGTTCGAGGGCTTCGCCGCGACGCGTACGCGCATCCTGCAAAGCTGGACCGAGCAATGCTGGCACCATCTCGATGCGCTGGCGCAGGAGCGGCAGAACGCGCCCCTGTCCCGCCGCGCGCTGGAAGAGAAGAAGGCGTTCGCACGCGACTTCTCGGAGATATTCGTCATCGACGGCAAGGGCGAAGTCGTTGAATCGACGGCCGCTGCCCGCATCGGCGCGCGCGACCTGCAGCCGCGCGCCGTCGCCGCCGGGCTGCAGGCGCCCTTCCTGCACGGGCCCTACGTGGACCCCGCGACCGCCGCCCTGCCGGCCTCCACGTCGCGCTTCCACGACGCCGTCACGCTGATGTTCTACCAGCCGCTGCTCGTCGATGGTGCGGTCGTCGGCGCCGTCTGCGGCCGCGTGCCGAACGACGTCATGAGCGACCTGATCCAGCGCGAGGCAGGCCATATCTTCCGGGAATCGGGCGACAACTACATCTTCATGGTGAAGTCGAACTTCGACCCCGCCATCCGTCCGGGCACCGCCCTGTCGCGGTCACGCTTCGAAGACGCCACTTTCACGCACGGCGACAACCTAAAACAGGGCGTGCGCACCAGCTATGGCACCGTAAAGGTGCAGGCGCACACCGAACTCGAACTGATCTTCAACGACCCGGCGACGGGCCAGCTCCACCCCGGCGTGCGCGAGACGGCGCGCAAGGGCGAGAACCTCTTCGTCACCTATCCGGGCTATGCCGACTACCGGCACATCCCGGTCATCGGCAAGGGCGTCACCTTCCAGCTGGCGGGCTCTCCCGATCGGTGGGGCATGATGTGCGAGGCCGATCTCGAGGAAGCCTACCGCTTTCGCGGCATCGCCTACCAGCTGCAGAAGTTCTACTGGGTGGTCGTCGTGCTCGCCTGGATCGCAGGCATCGGCATCGAGGAACTGCTCGGCCTGCGCGGACCGGCGGCACATGCGCTCGGCCTCGTCGCGGTCGTGGGCGGCGGCATCGCCTTCCATCGGCTCGGCTTGCGGCCGCTGGCGCAGCGGCTGCGCGCGACCAACGGCGTCCTGCGCTCGATCGCGGAAGGCGGCGGCGATCTCAGCCAGCGGCTGCCGGAGGCGGGCAGCGGCAGCGACGAGACCACGATCACCTCGCAGTGGATCAACAGCTTCATCGACAACCTCGAGCAGATCATCGGCCGCGTCGTGCGGACCTCGGGGGAAATCGCCGAAACCAACGCGGGCCTGCAGCAGCAGAGCCAGGCAGCCGGGCGCACGACGGCGGCGATGGTCGACGAGATGCGCGCGACCGAGACGTCGATCCGGCAGCAGGCCGAGGACATCGCCATGGCGAACCGGAAGGTCGAGGCGATGCGCGAAGCCGTGGCGCGGGCGACCGCCGAGTCCCGCGAGCAATTGGCGCTGGTGCACGCGCGCAGCGCCGGCATCCTCGATTCCGTCGGCGGCGCCACGCGCACCATCCGCGACCTTGAGGCGAGCACCACCGAAATCGGCCGCATCGGCACCGTGATCCACGAAATCGCCAGCCAGACCAACCTGCTCGCGCTGAACGCGGCAATCGAGGCCGCCCGCGCGGGAGAGGCGGGGCGCGGCTTCGCCGTGGTCGCCGACGAGGTGCGCAAGCTGGCCGAACGGACCGGTGCGGCGACGCAGGAGATCGCGGCGATGATCGCCGGCATCCAGTCGCGCGCCGAAGGCGCGGTCAGCAGCATGGACGCCGGCATGACGGAGCTCGAGGAAGGATTGCGCCTCGCGGCGGCGGCCGCCTCGGACAAGAAGGAGGTGCAGGACATCCTGGCGCACCTGTTCGAGACGATCGACGAATTGGAGGCGGCGACCCGCGCGACGGGCGGCCGCATCGAGAGCATCGCCGCGGCCGCCGAAGCGGTGCGCCAGGCGGTCGACGCGACCGGCCGCAGCACCCTGCTGACCGGCGGCGCGGCCCGCACCCTCGACCGGATGGTGAATCAGTTCAAGGTCTCGGCCGCGTAGCGGCGCTCACTTGAGGAAGTCGCGGCTGACTTCCTTGAACACCGGCGTGCCCGCCTCGTGCAGCCACTCGAAGGCCACCATCTCGCGGCTGACGATGTCGATGCCGTGGGAACGCATGCGCTCGAGCGCCAGGGCCTTGTCGGAGGGCTTGCGCGAACCGACGGCCTCCTCGACGACGAAGACCTCCTTGCCGCTGCGCCTGAGGTCGAGCGCGGTCTGCTGCACGCAGACATGCGACTCGACGCCGCAAACGACGATCTGCGGCTTCTGCGAGGCTTCCAGCGGCGCCAGGCAGCCGGACGCCACGCAGGAGAAATGCAGCTTCTCCACCACGGCATTGCCGGGCAGCAGCGACGCGACCTCAGGATGCGTATGGCCGATGCCCTTCGGGTACTGCTCGCTCGCCATCACCGGCACGCCGATCTTCTGCGCCACCTTCACGAGCCAGGCGACGTTCTCGAGCACGCGCTGCCAATCGTGGATGTGCGGCAGCAGCCGCTCCTGGACATCGACGACCAGCAGGGCGGAATCTCGGGCATTCATCAGCATGGCGGGCTCCTCGGACGAGGCGCGAATATAGCACCCGCCTCCGGCCCGGCGCGCCGCGCGTCAGTCCCGTTACACCGCCCGGGCCGGCTGGGCCGCCGTCACTTCGGCGGGCGGCACGCCTGCTATGTCGGCCGTGCCCGCGGGAGTGGTGGACAGGAAGTCGTTGTTCGCGGCCCGGAACACCGCCGCGCTGACGAACAGGCCCGCCGCCGTCGAGGCAAAGCCGGGATCGATGAGGTTGGCCACGGCCCGTCCGTTGACGTCCGCGACCAGCTGCTGCAGCACGTCGGCCGGGGTGAGCCCGGTCGGCGGCGTGCCGCCTGCCGCGGCCGGCGCCGCCGCCCCCGTCGGCGCGGGAGTTGTCGGAGCCGCGGTGCCCGTGGTCACCGGCACGGGGCCCGTCGCGCCTGGTGCGACGACCGGCGCGGTGACGACCGGCGCCGTCACCACCGGCGCAGTGACGGTCGGCGCTGTCACGGTGGGTGCGGTAACCGTGGGCGCCGTGACGACGGGCGCCGTCACGGTCGGCGCCGTCAGTATCGGCGCAGTGGTGGCGCCGACCGCCGCCGTTCCCGGCGCGGCGATGACGGCATTGGTGGCCGCAGTATTGAGCGCGCCTGCGTTCGGATTCAGCGTGCCGGTCGCGGCGGTGCCGCCGTTGCCCGTCCCGATGCCCGCCAGCGCCAGTTCCACGTTGGTCCCCAGGATGCCGCTGAAGTCCGTGGTGCTCGAGGAATTCAGCAGGCCGGCGCTCGACAGGCTCGATGAACTCAGGAGGTTCTCCTCCAGGAGGAGCGCCGCCAGGCTCGGACTGCCGAAGTTGCCGGTATTGAAGGAAGTGTTGAACGACGCGCTCGCACTGGCCGCATTGAGCGCCGCCGCAAAGCTGTCGAAGCTCGACGATGAAGCGTTCAGCGCCGAATTGAGCTCGCTCGCCAGCGCCTGGCTCTGTGCGGTCTGGACCCGGGTGCCCGGTGACACCAACTGCCCGTTCGAGTCGAACAAGGACTGCGACGACATTGGCTGCGTCTCGCCCAGTGTGACGATGGTGCTGCTGGTCGGCGTCGTGACGAAATCCGACGCGACCGAAATCTCCTCGGCCGGCGCCACCGAACTCGCCGGCAGGAGCATGCTGAAACTGGTGATCGGCTGGATCGCTGTAATCGCCATGGGAACCGTCCGCTATGCCGGTTCGACAGGGCGTGAAAATCTTCGTTCGGGCGCTGCGCCGTCCGGCGCACGCCGAAGGGCGCTCAGCAGAAGTCGCGGCTGACCGTCGGCAGTTGCCCCAGCAGCTCCGTATGGTCCATCAGGCGCTTGGCCACGATATGCACCACCTCGCCTTCGCGGCTCAGCACGCCCAGCACGCCGAGCAGGCGCGCGCCGAGCAGTTCGCGGCGCTGGCGCTCGGCCAGCTTCTCGTGGACGATCACGTTGGCCAGGCCCGTCTCGTCTTCCAGCGTCAGGAAGATCACGCCGTTCGCCGTGCCCGGGCGCTGGCGGCAGGTGACGATGCCGGCCGCGCGCGCCGGACGGTTGTGCTCGCGTTCGCGCAGCTCGCAGGCCTTGGCATAGCGCCAGCGGTCGAGACGCCCGCGCAGCAGCGCGAGCGGATGACGGCCCAGCGTCAGGCCGGTGTGCGCGTAATCGGCGACGAGGTCTTCGCCTTCGGAAGGCGCAGACAGCGCGGGCACCACCTCGGCGACCGGCGCATCGAACAGCAGGTCGCGCTGCACCGGCACCGCGGCCGCCACCCAGGCCGCCTGGCGGCGGTGCCCGGCAAGCCCCGCCAGTGCGCCGGCCGCGGCGAGCGCATCGAGGTCGGCGCGCGAAAGCCCGGCGCGGCGCGTGAGGTCGGCGACGTTGGCGAAAGGCTGGACCCGGCGCGCCGCGGCGATGCGCTCGCCGGCCTCCCGGCCCAGGCTGCGAATCCGGTGCAGACCGAGGCGCACGCCGTCGCCTTCGCGAATCGTTTCCCAATCGCTCGCCGTCACGTCGGAACCATACACCTTGACGCCGTGGCGACGCGCATCCTGGACCAGCTGCGACACCGGATAGAAGCCCATCGGCTGCGAATTGACGAGGCCGACGAGGAAAGCGGCCGGCTCATGGCACTTGAGCCAGGCCGAGACGTAGACCAGCAGCGCGAAGCTCGCCGCGTGCGATTCCGGGAAGCCGTATTCGGCGAAGCCCTCGATTTGCCGGAACAGCGCCTCGGCGAATTCGGGCGCGTAGCCGCGTTCCGCCATGCCGGCGAGCAGCTTGTCGCGGAAAGGCCCGAGGCCGCCGCGCCGCCGCCAGGCCGCCATGGCGCGCCGCAGGCGGTCGGCCTCGCCCGCGGAGAAGCCGGCAGCGACCATCGCCAGCTGCATCGCCTGCTCCTGGAAGATCGGCACGCCGAGCGTGCGCTCGAGCACGCCGCGCACCGCCTCGGACGGATACTCGACCGGCTCCTTCTTCTGCCGCCGCCGCAGGTAGGGATGGACCATGTTGCCCTGGATGGGACCCGGCCGCACGATCGCCACCTCGATCACCAGGTCGTAGAAACGCGCAGGCCGAAGGCGCGGCAGCATCGCCGTCTGCGCGCGCGATTCGACCTGGAACACGCCCATGCTGTCGGCGCGGCAAAGCATCTGGTAGACGGCGGGATCTTCGGGCGGCACGTCGGTCAGCCCGAACGACCGGCCGCGCTTCTGCGCCACGCAGTCGAGCGCGCGGCGGATCGCGGAGAGCATGCCCAGCGCCAGCACGTCGACCTTCATCAGGCCGAGCGCATCGATGTCGTCCTTGTCCCACTGGATCACGCTGCGGTCTTCCATGCGCGCGTTCTCGATCGGCACCAGGCGGTCGAGCCGCCCGCGCGAAATGACGAAGCCGCCGACGTGCTGCGACAAGTGGCGCGGGAAGCCCTTGAGCGCCTGCGCCAGCGCGATCCATTTCACGACGCGGGGACTGGTCGCATCGAGGCCGACTTCGGCAAAGCGCTCGGGCCATTGCTCCGGCGCGTCCCACCAGGCGAGATTCGCTGTCAGCGCGTCGATCTTGTCGATGTCGATGCCCAGCGCGCGCCCGCTGTCGCGCAGCGCCGAGCGGCTGCGGTAGCTGATCACCACCGCGGTCAGCGCGGCGCGCTCGCGGCCGTACTTGCCGTAGAGGTACTGGATCACCTCCTCGCGCCGCTGGTGCTCGAAGTCGACGTCGATGTCGGGCGGCTCGTTGCGCTCCCTGGAGATGAAGCGCTCGAACAGCATCTCGGCGCGCGCCGGGTCGACCGCGGTGATCCCCAGCGCGTAGCAGACCGCCGAGTTCGCCGCCGAGCCTCGCCCCTGGCAGAGAATGCCCCGGCCGCGCGCGAACACGACGATGTCGTAGACGGTGAGGAAATAGGCCTCGTAGCCGAGTTCCGCGATCAGCGCCAGCTCGTGCTCGATCTGCGCGCGCACCTTGGCCGACACGCCTTCCGGATAGCGCGCGGCCAGCCCCTTCTCGACCTCGGCGCGCAGGTAGCTCTGCGGCGTCTCGCCGTGCGGCACGACTTCCTCGGGATATTCGTAGCGCAGTTCGTCGAGCGAGAACGCGCAGCCCTCCGCCGCCTTCAGCGTCTCGGCCAGCAGGTCGGGCGGATAGAGGCGCGCCAGCGCCACGCGCCCGCGCAGGTGCCGCTCGCCGTTGGGGAACAGGGCAGCGCCCGCCTTATCGACCGACGTCTTGAGCCGCAGCGCGGTCAGCACGTCCTGCAGCGGACGCCGGCCGCGCGCGTGCATGTGCACGTCGCCCGCGGCGAGCACGGGAAGCGCGAAGCGCTCGGAGAGCGCACGCAGCCGTTCGAGCCGCTCGGCATCGTCCGGCGCCAGGAAACGTTCGTAGCCGATCCAGGCGCGGCCGGCGAAGCGTTCGGCCAGCCAGCGCGCGTCGGACTCCTGCGCGTCGCCCGGCGCGATCCACAGCGCCAGGCAGTCGGGCACGCCGCCGCCGTCCCAGCCTTCGAGGTCGTTGCGCGTCAGCCGGTAGCTGCCCTTCCCGGCGCGCCGCCGCCCCAGCGTCGCCAGGGCGGAAAGATTGCCGTAGCCGGCGCGGTTCCGAGCCAGCAGGACCAGGCGGAGCCCGTCGGCCAGCGTGATCTCCGTGCCGACGACCAGCTTGAGCCCCGCCTCCTTGGCGGCCACGTGCGCACGCACGATGCCCGCCAGCGAGCACTCGTCCGTCAGCGCCAGCGCCGCGTAGCCGAGCCCGGCCGCCTGGGCGACGAGTTCCTCCGGATGCGAGGCGCCGCGCAGGAAGCTGAAGTTGGAAACGCAATGGAGTTCGGCGTAGCCCGGAACGGACATGAGGGGGAGATGCGCTACTGTATTCTTGTACAGTATAGCGCCGCCGCCTGCCGGCGCCCGATCAGCTCGTCGTGCCCCGCGAGGAATACCCCTGCACCATCTCCGGCTTGGCGGCAGGCACCGGCGCCACCGCCGGCGACTTGGCTGCCGCGGCCGGGGGCGAAGTGTTCAGGGAGTCGACGTCGCCGGACAATTCGCCGCCCTCCTCCACCACCAGCGTGCCGTAGCGGATCTTGCCCTTGACCTTGCCGGTGCCGCACACGGTCAGCCGCTTGCGCACCGTCAGCTCGCCGTTGAACTGGCCGCGGATCTCGGCCATGTCGATCGCCACCGTGCCGGTGAACATCCCTGTCTCGGTGATCTGCATCACGCGGCCGTCGACCGTGGCCTCGACGCGTCCCTCGACGATCGCGGTGTCGCAATCGCTGATCTCGGAACCCGTCAGGCGGACGTTGGAACCGACCACCAGCCGGCTGCCTTCGCCCGGCGTGGCTGGCGTCTCGTCCTTGCGGGCCTCGTCCTTGCGCATGTCGCCCTTGCCCGGCGGCGCTGCCGCAGGGCCGCCTCTTGCAGGCACCGCCGCCTTGTCGTCGGCCGCCTCGCGCTTCTTGCCAAATATCGCCACCGCCGCTCCTCCTACCGAAGACAACAGAGAAATCGACAGACGGATGTGCCCAACGTTCCAGCCGAACTTTCACTGCCCGCAGGCAGTCTGATCCGCATCGCATACGGGAAGGAGCCGGCCATGAGCGAACAGACCTATGGCAGCGCAGTCCAGCCCGCGTTCCCGCAGATCCGCGAAGTCGGCCTCGCTGCGCCGCTGCACTGGCTGGCCGCCGGCTGGCGCGACATGCGGCTGGCGGGGACGGCCAGCATCTTCTACGGCGCCTGCTTTGCCGGCGCCGGCTGGCTGCTGCACTGGGTGTTCGCGGAGGCCTACGCGCTGTTCGCCGGGCTGGTCACGGGGTTTCTCCTGCTGGCGCCGTTCCTGGCCATGGGCCTCTACGACCTCAGCCGGCGCATCGAGCGCGGACAGGTGCCGCGGCTGGCCCACAGCCTGGCGGCCTGGCGTCCCAACCTGGCGAACGTGAGCCTGCTCGCCGGCGTGCTGGCGGTCGTCCTGCTGCTGTGGGCACGCGCCTCGATGGTGATCTTCGCCCTGTTCTTCGACGCGCCCGGCCTGCCGACCTTCGCGGGCATCGTCCGCTCGGTGCTCACCCTCGAACAGCCGGGGTTCGCGGCGATCTACTTCGGCGTCGGCGGCCTGTTCGCGCTGTTCGTGTTCGCCATCAGCGTGGTCGCCGTTCCCTTGATGCTCGACCGCAACATGGACGCCGTCACCGCCGCCATCGCGAGCATCGGCGCCTGCGCGCGCAACCCGCGGACGATGCTGCTGTGGGCCTTGTGCATCGTCCTGCTGGCCGGCGTCGGAATCGCCACGGCCTTCGCGGGCCTGGTCGTCGCCATGCCCGTCCTCGGGCATGCGACCTGGCACGCCTACCGCGACCTGGTGGCGGAAGAACCGGCCGGGCCGTCGCGGAGCGCCGCCCCGGCCCGGTAAACCGTCAGCGCAGGATGTCCTGGACCGCGTCGACCACCATGCTGCTGCCGACCGCGATCAGCAGCACGTCGCCGGCGACCTGCACATAGCGGTGCTGGGGCGGCGGCGGCGGCAGGCGCACCAGCAAGTCGTGCGGCAGGTCGTAGTAGCGCAGGTCGGCCGGCAGCGGCTGGCCCATGCGCCATTTCTTGGCTTGCCCGGGCGGCAGGCAGCCGTTGTGCTTCTTCGCCAGGCCGGGCGGGCAGTGGCCGCCGCGCGCCTGGGCCCCGTAGTAGTCGACGATGGTACGCCGCGCACCGCTGTCGAAACGGAAGCTCACGTCCGTGCGCGGACCGTCGCGGCGCTCCTCGTGCCGCTGTTCCTGCCGACCTTCGTCGCGGTCGCCGCGGCCATGCTTGTCGCCGCCGCCGGCCCACGAGGGCTTGTCGGCGAATGCGGAAGTGCTCGCGGCCAGCAGGCCGGCGATGCCGAGCGTGATGAACAGTCTGGTTCTCATGCGATTCTCCTGTCGATGAACTCGGACCGCGGCTGGCGCGGCAGCCCGGAGTATGCGCCGTTCGGCGCAGGAAATCCGTCAGGAAATCCCGACCCTGGCGACCCAGGTTAGTCCACCGTCGCGTGCATTTCCTCCGCGGCGTGGCGCTGCTGCTCCTCCATCACCAGCCGGCTCAACTCGCGCTTGAGCTCGTTGAATTCCGCGGCGGCCGGGTCGCGCGGACGCGGCAGCGCCACCCGCTGGTCACGCTTGATGGTGCCGGGCCGGTAGGTCATGACGATGATGCGATCGGCGAGATAGATCGATTCCTCGATCGAGTGCGTGACGAACAGGATGGTCTTGCCGGTCTCGGCCCAGATGCGCAGGAGTTCGTCCTGCAGGTTCCGCCGCGTCAGCGCATCCAGCGCGCCGAACGGCTCGTCCATCAGCATGATCGGCGAGTCGAGCGCCAGCACGCGCGCGATGGCGACGCGCTGGCGCATGCCGCCGGAGAGGTCCTTGGGGAAGCGGTCGCGGAAGTCGCGCAGGCTCAACATGGCGAGCAGGTTGTCCACCGTCGCCGCGATCTCGGCCTTGGGCTTCTTCTGGACCTGCAGGCCGAAGGCGATGTTCTGGGCGACGGTCATCCAGGGGAACAGCGCGTACTCCTGGAACACCATGCCGCGGTCGGGGCCCGGTGCTGTCACCGCGCGGCCGGCGACGGTAATTTCACCCCCGGTCGGCAGCGAGAAGCCGGCCACGGCGTTCAGCAGCGTCGACTTGCCGCAGCCGGAGGGGCCGAGCAGGCAGACGAACTCGCCGTTCTGGATCTCGAGGTCGATGTCCTTGAGGGCGACGACTTCGCGGTCCGCGGTCTTGAAGACCTTCTGCACGTTTTGGGCGACTATCTGGCTCATCTCAATCTACTTTCCACAGCAGCGTGAATCCGGTGCGTTTGATCCGCCGAGGGCGACGGGGAGGCGTCGCCGCTTCGTGTCCCCCGTCGGCCGCTAAGCGGCCTCCTCCTTTACCTACGCGTCGACGCCCCCCCGCCACCCACGGCGTGGCACCGCAGGTAA
>DASVZD010000419.1:0-3875 GCA_036391815.1 Rhodocyclaceae bacterium | reverse complement strand
CGCGCGGCGTGCGCCGGCTCGCGCACGCCGGCGGCCAGCAGCGCCACCGCCAGCGCGCCCGGGATCACCGCCACCCAGAACACCGCGCGGTAGTCGTCGGCCCACAGCAGCATCAGCCCGGTGGCCGTCAGCGGGCCGAGGAAGGCGCCCACGGTATCGAGCGCCTGGCGCAGGCCGAAGGCTGCGCCGCGCACCTCCTCGGGCGTCACGTCGGCGATCAGGGCGTCCCGCGGCGCCCCCCGCACGCCCTTGCCGACGCGGTCGAGCAGGCGCGCGGCCACCACCATGTCGAGCGTCGCCGCGACGGCGAACAGCGGCTTGGTGGCGGCGCCCAGGCCGTAGCCGAGCAGGGCGAGCGGCTTGCGCTTGCCCAGCCAGTCGCTGAGCACGCCGGAGAACACCTTGACGATGAGCGCCGTCGACTCGGCCAGTCCCTCGACGAATCCCACCGCCACCGAGCTGGCGCCCAGCACGCCGACCATGAACAGCGGCAGCAGGCTGTGGATCATCTCCGACGAGACGTCCATCAGCAGGCTGACGAAGCCGAGCGTCCATACGCCGGCGGGTATGCGCCGCATCAGCCGCTCCGCCCCGGCTTGCGCGCCCCAGCCCCTTCCAGTAGAGTGGCGCGATCATACGAAAGGAATAGACGGCCTTGGCCTACGAGGTGACCTGGGAGACGAGCGGCGCGTACAAGAAGTTCGCCGGCCACGTCAGCGACGAGGAGTTGCGGCGCTCGGTCTCGCGCATCCACGGCGACCGCCGCTTCGATGACCTGCGCTACGTCATCAACGACTTTCTCGCCGTCGAGAGCTACGACGTCAGCGAGGAGAACGTGATGTACATCGCGGCGATCGACGGCGCCGCCGCGCGTTCCAATCCCAACATCCGCATCGCCCTCGTGCTCAGCCAGGCGCACGGGACGGAGCTCGCCTTGCGCTACGCTTCCGCGCCCTGGACCGTCTATCCGACGCGCATTTTCCATAGCACGGAGGAAGCGCGGGCCTGGGCCATCGCGGACGTTCAGCCGGCCACCAGGCCGTAGAGCATCTTCGTCGCCAGCAGCGCGAGGAAGCCGCCGAAGGCGCGCTTGAGCTGCTTGACCGGCAGCTTGTGCGCGAGCCTGGCGCCCACCGGCGCCATCAGGAAGCTGAAGGCCACCACCCCCACGAAGGCCGGCAGGTAGATGTAGCCGAGCGAGTACTCGGGCAGGCCGGCGGCCTTCATGCCGCTGGCGATGTAGCCGATCGAGCCGGCCAGCGCGATGGGAAAGCCGAGCGCCGCCGAAGTGCCGACCGCCTGGTGGATCACCACGTTGCAGAAGACCATGAACGGGATGGAGAGGAAGCCGCCGCCCGCCGCCACCATGCTCGAGACGATGCCGATGACGGCACCGGCGACGAAGATGCCGAACGGCCCCGGCAGCGAGCGGTGCGCCTTCGGCTTGAAGTCGATGATCATCTGCAGCGACGCGTAATAGACGATCACCGTGAAGATGGCCGCCAGCGGGCGGGTCGGCACCAGCGCCGCGAAGAAGGAGCCGGAGAAGGTGCCGATCACCAGCCCCGGCGCAAAGGCCTTGACGATGTCCCAGCGCACTGCGCCGTGGCGGTGATGCGCGCGCGTGCTGGCGATCGACGTGAACACGATGGTCGCCATCGAGGTGCCGAGCGCGAGGTGCATCTGGTGTTGCGGCGGGAAATCCTGCGCCGAGAACAGCATGAACAGCAGCGGCACGATGGTGAGCCCGCCGCCCACGCCGAACAGCCCGGCGACGAAGCCGGCGAACACGCCGAGCGCCGGATAGCCGAGCCACCAGATCGTCATCGCCTCACGCTTCCTTCAATCCCATCAGCTTCTCGGTGATGAACTTCCACTCCGCCGGATCGACCGGCGTGATCGACAGACGGTTGCCGCGCGCCAATACGCGCATGTGTTCGAGTTCGGGATGGCTGCGCAGTTCGGCCAGGCTGACCAGCCGCGTCTTCCTGGTCACCCGGACGTCGACGTTCACCCAGCGCGGGTTCTCGTGCGTCGACTTCGGATCGAAGTAGGGACTCTGGGGATCGAACTGCATGCGGTCCGGATAGGCGCGCTTCGCCACCTCGGCCAATCCCGCGATGCCGGGTTCGGGACAGTTCGAGTGGTAGAAGAAGACCTTGTCGCCGACGCTCATCTGGTCGCGCATGAAGTTGCGCGCCTGGTAGTTGCGCACGCCCCACCAGTCGACGGTGTGGTTCGGCATCGCCAGCACATGGTCGATGCCGACGACGTCCGGTTCGCTCTTCATCAGCCAGTAGCGCATGCCGCCTCTCTTCGCCGCATGAACACGATCAAGCATATCGCAGTCCCGTTCATCAGCAGCGCGTAGACGACGCTGGGCACCGCCAGCGCGGGCATGCCGAGCACCGTGGCCGCGATGAAGATGCCCACCGCGGCGTTGTGCAACCCGCATTCGACCGCGATGGCGACGCGGTCGCGCGGCCTCAGTCCCGAGGCGGCGGCGAGGCCGGCCCCGAGCGCCATGACGGCGACGTTGTGCAGCAGCGCCGCCGGTCCCACCGCCCCGATGTTGGCGGCCAGCGTCTCGCGCTGGCTGGCGAAGGTGGCGAGCACGATCAGCAGGAACAGCGCCGTGGCGATGCGCTCAGTCGTGCCGGCGATGCGGGCCGCCAGCGCCGGCCGCCAGTGCTTGAGCAGCATGCCCGCCGCGACCGGCACGGTGGCGAGGAAGAACACGCCGCGCACCATGCGCCCGACGGGCAGCGCGCCGACGCCGCTGCCGACGAAATGCCTGAGCGCGAGGTCGAGCACGAAGGGCAGCGTGACGACCGAGGCGACGCTGGTCACCGCCGTCAGCGAGATCGACAGCGCCGTGTCGCCACGCGCCAGGTGGGTGATGAGGCCCGAGCTGGCGCCGCCGGGGCACGCCGCGACGATCATCAATCCCGCCGCCATCGCCGGCGGCAGGCCGGTGACCGTGGCGACGGCAAAGCCGACCAGCGGCACCAGCAGCACCTGGCCGGCCAATCCCACCGCCATCGCGCGCGGACGGGCGACCAGGCGCGCAAAATCGCCGACGGTCAGCGTCAGCCCGAGCGCGAACATGATGAAGCCGAGCGCCAGCGGCAGCAGCACGTCGACGACCGGCTGACTCACAGCAGGACGCCGGCGGCCAGCAGCAGGCCGAACACCAGGCCGGCGCGGGCCGATGCGGCGAGCAGCAGGTTGAGCGCCGGCCCCGTCTCGCCCCCGGCGATGCGCCGCACCGCGCGCAGGCAAAGCGGCAGCGCACCGAGGGCGAGCAGCGCGCCGGGGTGGCCGAGCCACGCCAGCAGCGGCGGCACGGCGAAGGGCGCCAGCATCATCGCCGCGTAGGCGCGCCGCGCGCCCGCCGGACCGAGCAGCGCGGCCAGAGTGCGGCGCCCGGCGCGGACGTCGCCATCGAGGTCGCGGTAGTTGTTCACCATCAGCACCGCCGCCGCCAGCGAGCCGAGCGCCGCGCCGGACAGCAGCGCCGCCATGGAGAAGGCGTGCGATTGCAGCCAGTGGCTGCCGCCGACTGCCGCCAGGCCGAAGAACAGCCAGACGAACAGCTCGCCGAGCGGCGTGTGCGAGATCGGCCGCGGCCCGCCCGAATAGGCCCAGCCCGCGGCCAGCGACGCCAGGCCGATGGCGAGGATCGGCGCGCCGCCGACGCCGACGAGGTAGGCGCCGAGCGCGAACGCGGCGGCGAACGCCGCGAATGCCGCGCGGCGCACCTGGGTTGCCGATGCCCAGCCGGCCGCCGTCACGCGCAGCGGGCCGACGCGCTCGGGCGTGTCGTTGCCGCGCTCGAAGTCGGCCGCGTCGTTGTGCAGGTTGGTCGCCGCCTG
>DASVZD010000418.1:0-17035 GCA_036391815.1 Rhodocyclaceae bacterium | reverse complement strand
CGCGCTGACCGAGGAAACCGGCTGCGTGATCGACATCGAGGACGACGGCACGGTCACCATCTCGTCGGTGAATGCCGACGCGGCGCAGGTCGCCAAGAAGCGCATCGAGGACATCACGGCGGAAGTCGAAGTCGGCAAGGTGTACGAAGGCACCGTGCTGCGCCTGCTGGACTTCGGCGCCATCGTGCAGATCCTGCCGGGCAAGGACGGCCTGCTGCACATCTCGCAGATCGCCAACGAGCGCGTCAACGCCGTGTCCGACTACCTCAAGGAAGGCCAGGTCGTGAAGGTCAAGGTCATCGAGACCGACGACAAGGGCCGCGTGCGCCTGTCGATGAAGGCCGCGGCCGCCGATGTGGCCGCGCCGGAAGCGCCGGCCGCCTGAGGCCGGTCTTCAGGAAAACAAAAAGGGACGCCGCGGCGTCCCTTTTTGTTGCCCTCGCGGGCTGTTCTGAACTTACGGGAAACGATTGGCGATTACTTCGCCATCTGTTTCTCTTTCCTCTCCTCCAGCTCCTTGCAGTCGATGCAAAGAGTCGCAGTCGGGCGCGCCTCGAGGCGCTTGAGACCGATCTCGACGCCGCAGCTGTCGCAGTAGCCATACTCGCCACTGTCGATGCGGGCGATCGACTCGTCGATCTTCTTGATCAGCTTGCGCTCGCGGTCGCGGTTGCGCAGTTCGAGCGCAATGTCGGATTCCTGGCTGGCGCGGTCGTTGGGATCGGCAAACACCGTCGCCTCGTCCTGCATCGTGTGCACGGTGCGCTCGATGTCGCCGAGCAGCTCGGCCTTCAGCGCTTCCATGATCTTGCGGAAGTGGGCCAGCTGCTTGCTGTTCATGTATTCCTCGCCCTTCTTCGGAACGTAGGGCGGGAACTGCTTGTGCAGGAGATCTTCAGCCATGCTGCAATGTTCCGGTTCGGAAAAGCCGCCTTTATAAACGAAACGCACCCCGGCCGCAAGTCGAGAATTTATGACGGCGGGAGGCCGAAACAGGGCCGCCCGCAGGGGCATTTGACCCCTCATCCGGCCCTGCGTAGAATCGCCGCTCCTCGGGGTGTAGCGCAGCCCGGTAGCGCGCCTGCTTTGGGAGCAGGATGTCGTAGGTTCGAATCCTATCACCCCGACCAGTCTTCGCTTCCGCTGCAAGACTGCCGACCCCTCAGCCCCGCTCACGCCTGGGAGAAAACTGATGCGTATGCTGCGCTGGCTTGCCGCCCTTGTCCTCGCCTCGTCCTGCTTCGCCGCCGCCGCATGCGAGCCGGCGGACATCGGAGCGGCCATGGAGGGCAACGCATCCAGCTTCGGCGACCTGCGCAGCATGGTGACCGCCATGCAGGGGACCTGGGCCGGCTGCGACGATGCCGGCAACGCCGTCAGCGTCACGGTCGGCAAGGGCGGCGAAGTCGAGGGCGACATGGCGAAGTACTGGACGGCCCGCGCCGACTACGCCAACTGCCGCTGGACCGGAATCCACAACTACTCGCTGGAGTCCGGCGGCCGGTTCGGATTCGTCGTCAAGACGGTCGCCTGCGCCGGCACGCCGGATGCGCGGGACTGGGAACACACCGACACCGGGGAACTGTTCGCCTTCGGCGGCGCCGGCAGGATCGACTACATGATCGTTTCCGTGAAGGCGCACAAGTACGCAGTGGTGCGGAAAGCCAAGTGATCCTCAATGGAGGGTGCGGTCCTGCGGCACCAGCCGCAGCCCGATGTTGATCACCAGCACGCGCTGGCCGAGCATCACCAGGCTGCCGCGGCGCCGGTTGTCGCCGGTGTCGCTGTACTCGAACTGGTAGGTCCGCCGCAGCACCAGCCGGCCGTCCTCGTCGCGAGCCGGTTTCAACCCGGCGATGGACATCGTCTCGTCGAGCAGTTGCAGGCCTTCCGCCTGGCAGGCATCGCGTACCGCTGCGATGCCGGCGTCGCGCGCCTTGAGGCTGTCGTACCAGAGCCACGCCAGCGCGGCGAGGACGGCCAGGCCGAGCAGCTCCGGGGGCATCAGGTCGGCTTCATCTCGCCGCCGAGCGCGATCACGAGGTCGGCGATCATGCGCGCAAGCTCTCCCGCCATCAGCGCGAAGTCAACGTCGAACTGCTCGTCGGCCGTTTCGGCGTTCTGCTCGGCCTCTTCCTTGAGGATGTCGAGGAAGGCCAGCCGCTTGATCTGCAGCTTCTCCGTCAGCACGAAGGAAATGCGGTCGTTCCACGTCATGCCGAGCCGGGTGGCGATCTTGCCCTCGGCGATGTGCTTGCGGATCTCGCCGCCTTCCAGCGCGTGGCGCACGTAGCGGATCGCCGCCTGCGCATGGGCGGCCGAGCGCAGTTCCAGGTCCTCGTCGATGGTGAAGCCGGACGGCGCCTCGCCGCCCGACAGCCAATCGGTCATGGCCGTCGTTGGCGATACCTGCGCCTGCAGCGGCCGCAGGCCGAGTCCCGAGACCGTGTGCTGCAGCACCTCGATGATCTCGTCGGCACGCGCGTCGGAGCCGGCGTCGAGCACCAGCCAGTGGTTCACCGGATCGATCCAGCACCAGCTGGTGCGCCGCTGGGCGAAGGCGCGCGGCATGAATTCCTCGGTGACGCGCTCGCGCAGGTCGCGCAACTCCTTGCGTCCGACCTTGCGGCCCTGTTCGGCCTCGATCTTCGCCGCGCGCTCGGCGGCGGCCTGGCGCACCACGCCCGCCGGCAGCAGCTTCTGCTCGACGCCGAGCGCCAGCAGCCACTGGCGGTTCACGGTGTGGACAAACTGGCCTTCCTGGCGCGGATAGACCCAGCCGCGGCTCACCATGTCCATGCTGCCGCAATGCGCGAGCGGCCGCGCGGCGAGCATCTGCTCGAGTTCCTCGGCGCCGGTGTCCCAATCGGCGGGCAGGCGGTAGATGCGGAGGTTGCGAAAGAACATCGGCGGAGAATCCTCGGTCACTTGTTGGCGGTGCGGGATTGTACGCGGGGCGCCGCGGCGCGCCTATGGGGAGCGTGTAGAATTCGCCGCCAGCGCCGCAAGGCGGCGGCGCCTGCCCTTGCTGCCCGTAGCTCAGTTGGATAGAGCAAGTGCCTTCTAAGCACTAGGTCGGGGGTTCGATTCCCTCCGGGCAGGCCAGCAGCAACTCCTGCCTGGCGCGGCGCGGCGGCGCTTTTAACCGGGACGAAACTGCGCTAAAATGCGCGCCTTCCCGGTTCCCGGGAACGGTGGTGGCTGTAGCTCAGTTGGTAGAGTCCCGGATTGTGATTCCGGTTGTCGTGGGTTCGAGTCCCATCAGCCACCCCAAACAACTACTTAAAAACCGGCCGCTTAAGGCGGTTTTTTGTTTTCCGGGGTGCCTAATATTTAAGCGGGTGAGGGCGAATTACTGTGCCCGTTTTGTCCCCGTTGTCCCGCGCGCACGGAACTGCCGAACAGTCCTCCGATCGGCACCAATCGTCGTCATCGCTGTCAGACGCACACACCACCGGCGATGAGAGCGCAGCCATGTTGTTCGTCACAAATCCGTTCGCCCTGCTGGCGGAGTCGATTCCGCCGCTCTTCATGCAGTGCTACATCGCGCTGATGATATTGGCGGTCGCCGTCGGCACCCTGATCGATCTCGCTCACAAGGGAAGTGCGAGATATTTCGCCCTACGACGCCAGAAATCGAAGGCCGCGGCGCAGAAGCAACTCGGAATCGGCGAGCTCGTCGTCCTGGCAATCAGAACCCTCGGCACGGAGGTGGCGACTTCCGGCGAATTCTGCAAATGGGCGCGGCGGCTCTCGCATCTGCTGATGTACTACGGCTTCGTCATCTACCTCGTTGCCACTGTGCTGATGGCGTTCGCCTACCCGAAGGCCGCGCATACGCCGGTCATCCTTGCCACTGCCTGGAACATCGGCGCGCTGATGGTGCTTGCCGGCGGCGGCTGGTTCTTCTTCCGTCTCCGGGTGGACGTCGTCCAGGAACGCCATTCCCCGTTTCATTTGGTGCGCGCCGACCTGTTCATCGGGTCCTTGTTGGCGAGCGTGGCCTTCGGACTGGGCTGGCACCTGGCGCAGACGACGGCGGGGAACGAAGCCGGCCTGACCTGGATCCTGTTCGGCCTTTACCTCTTCTTCTCGACGCTCCTGTTCGTTTCCGTGCCCTGGTCGAAGTTCGCCCACATGTTCTACAAGCCGGCCGCCGCCTTCCAGAAACGGCTGGAAGAGGCGAACGGTTCCTCGGACCTGCCGCGGCCGTCGAACGCACGCTACATCGTGAGGTGACTGGCATGCCCACCTTTACCGACATGACGAAATGCGATGGCTGCGGGGAGTGCGTGGACATATGTCCGTCGGACATCATGCACATCGACCCCGTCTACCGGCGGTCCTACAACATCGAGCCGAATTTCTGCTGGGAGTGCTATTCCTGCGTCAAGGCCTGCCCGCAGCACGCGATCGACGTCCGCGGCTATGCGGACTTCGCGCCCCTGGGCCACAAGGTGCGGGTGCTGCGGGAAAAGGAGAAGGGATGCGTCTCGTGGAAGATCACTTACCGGGACGGACGGGTGAAGGAGTTCACCTTTCCGATCAGGACCACCGCCTGGGGATCGATCAAGGCGCCGGACGACTACGATCCGCCCGACGCCGAATCCTTGCGTTCGCCCTTGCTGGCGCATGAGCCGGCAGCCCTCAAGGTGGCGGCGCTCCCCGCGCTGGCCGCCGCCGCCAAATAGCCTGGGAGACCTGCCATGGCGATGTTCTCTTCCAGAAAGACCATTGCCGTGGATTGCGACATCCTCATCATCGGCGGCGGCTTTGCCGGCTGCGGGGCCGCCTACGAAGCCCGCTACTGGGGCCGGGACCTGAAGATCGTCGTCGCCGAGAAGGCGAACATCGAGCGCAGCGGCGCCGTCGCCCACGGCCTGTCGGCCATCAACTGCTACATGGGCATGCAGTGGGGCGAGAACCAGCCGGAAGACCATGTGCGCTATGCGCGGGGCGACCTGATGGGGCTGGTGCGGGAGGACCTGGTCTACGACATCGCCCGGCACGTCGATTCCACGGTCCACAAGTTCGAGGAATGGGGCCTGCCGATCATGACGAACCCGCAGACCGGCCGTTACCTGCGCGAGGGGCGATGGCAGATCATGATCCACGGCGAGAGCTACAAGCCGATCGTCGCCGAGGCCGCCGCCAAGGCGGCGAGCCAGGTCTACAACCGCATCATGGTGACGCACCTGCTGGCGGACGAGGCGCATCCCGGCCGCATCGCCGGCGCGGTGGGCTTCAACGTCCGGGACGGCAACTATTACGTGTTCCGCGCCAAGGCGGTCATCGTCGCGGCCGGCGGCGCATCCCACATCTACCGGCCGAGGGCCACCGGCGAAGGCATGGGAAGAACCTGGTATGCGCCCTGGAGCAGCGCCTCGGCCTACGGCCTCCTGATCGAGGCCGGCGCGCGGATGATCCAGATGGAGAACAAGATCGTCCTCGCCCGCTTCAAGGACGGCTACGGCCCGGTCGGCGCCTGGTTCCTCCTGCTCAAGTCCTATGCCACCAACGCCTACGGCGAGAAATACGAGGACGCCCGCTTCGACGAGATCAAGGCGCTGGTCGGCAAGTATGCCGACATCAAGCCCATGCCGACCTGCCTGCGCAACCACGCCATGATCGAGGAGATGAAGGCCGGCCGCGGGCCGATCTACATGCATACCCAGGAATGCCTCGGCACGCGGGAGAAGGAGGAGATCGGCTGGGAGGATTTCCTCGACATGACGGTCGGCCAGGCGGTGGTCTGGGCATCGCAGAACATCGACCCGAAGGAGCGGGCCTCCGAGCTCATCACCTCGGAGCCCTACGTCATGGGTTCCCATGCCACCTGCTCGGGGGCCTGGGCCAGCGGGCCCGAGGACTGCGCGCCCGCGGACTACCAATGGGGCTACAACCGGATGACCACCGTCGCCGGGCTTTTCGGAGCCGGCGACACCATCGGCGGTTCGGCCCACAAGTTCTCCTCGGGCTCCTTCACCGAGGGAAGGCTCGCCGCCAAGGCGGCGGTCCGGTACGTCGCGGACCTCAAGCGGGACGTGCCCCGGCTGGACGAAGCGCAGGTCAGGAAGCTCGAAGAAGCGATATACAAGCCGTTGGAAACCTATCGCGTCGGCCGCAACGCCATCGTTGCCGGCACCGTGGCGCCCGGCTACCTGCTGCCGCTGCATGGACTGCAGCGGCTGGAGAAGCTGATGGACGAATACGTCGGCGGCTACAGCACGTTCTACGTGACCAGCGAACCCTTGCTGCACCGCGGTCTGGAGCTATTGGCCATGCTCCGGGAAGACATCGACCATCTCGGCGCCGAGAACCTCCATCAGCTGCAGCGGGCCTGGGAACTCCACCACCGGGTGCTGACGGCGGAAGCCGTGGCGCAGCACACGCTGTTCCGGCAGGAGACCCGCTGGCCCGGCTACTACTACCGCGCCGACCATCCGCGGCTCGACGACGCCGACTGGCACGTCTTCACCGCCTCCGAGTACGACGCGGGAGCGGGCGACTGGCGCATGAGCAAGCTTCCGGTGCACCATCTCATCGAGTAAGCTAGGGCGGCGTTCATCGGAAACGGAGACGCCGGATGTCCGACCTCAATGACCCGCGGGTGCTTTTCGCCGCCGAGCGCACGTCGCTCGCCTGGAGCCGCACCAGCATGACCCTGATGGCATTCGGCTTCGTCATCGAACGCTTCGGCCTGTTCGTGCACATGCTTTCGCCCCAGGCGGCCAACGGGCTGCAAAGAACCGCGTCGTTCTGGATCGGTCTCGCGTTCATCGTGCTGGGTGCCGCCGTCGCGGCGGCGGCGATCCTGCAATACCGCGCCGTCATCCGCACCCTGAAGCCCGTCGAAATTCCGGAAGGCTACTGGGCCAATCTGGGCGTATTCGTGAACCTCGCCGTTGCAGGCCTCGGCGTCATCCTCACCGCTCATCTCTATCTTCACGGCCCGGGCCTGTAAGCTGCGAATCCGCCGGGCGGAAATCGGCGCAGGCGAGATGTGGCCTGATCAGCGTTTCGCATGCCTGGCAAAGCCCCGTGTCCGCGCGTACCGAACCCAGCGCGGAGCTCAGGATGTTGAAGCCCGGCAGGGCCCGTTCCAAGGCTTGCGCGTCGTGGACGAACAGGGCGCAGTCGCGGCAGGTTCGGCGTTCCGCCATCTAGACCGCCGCCCAGTAGCTACCGAAGACGTAGACCGACATCACATAGCCGAGAACGACGTTGCAGGCGACGCCGAGGGAGAAGGCCAGGAAGGTCTTCCAGCCGACCGGCTGGAGTTCCCTGATGCGCGTCGTCAGCCCGATGCTCAAGAAGCAGAAGATGAAGGCCCAGGTGCGAAGGGAAACCAGCGGCAATATCAGGTTCGGTTTGACGGCCGCGTTGAAGTCCGCCGTCGCATAGCCGCTCGTCACGATGGTCATCAGCACGGAGGCGACGAAGAAGCCGATCACGAACTTCGGAAAGCGCCACCAGACTTCGCGCACGTCGGGCGCCGCGCCCGTTTCCTGCCGCTCCCACACCGTCGTGGCGATCAATGCCCAGACGACGGACCAGATGCCGATCCACAAGTCGCGGCCGATGACCTTCATCAGGGTGAAGGCCTTGATGGCGGCGTCCTCGTTGCCGGCCATCTTGCCGTAGGTGCTCGCGGCCGCGAACCCGGCCGCATCGGCGAATTCGGAGGTGCCGATCCACGCGCCCGCGACCCCCGCCGACAGGCCGAGCGCCTTGGAAATGAACGGCAGGACCAGGATCATGACCAGCGCCCACCCGACGACCAGGGTCACCGACGTGTAAAGGTGTTCCTTCTTCGCGCCGACCGAAGCGGCAATGGCCATGGAAGCCGATACGCCGCACACCGCGCCGCCCACCCCGATGACGGCGCCCAGCCGCTTGTCCAGGCCGAATGCCCGGGTTGCCAGGAAGTAGATGATCAGGCAAGTGCTGAGCGATATGAACGTCGCCTGAGCAATCGCCACGGGCCCGGCGGTCAATACGAGGGTGATGGGGAAAGTCGCGCCGAGCAGCACGATGCCGAGCTTGATGAAATATTCCACGCGGAATGCGCTGTCCATCCACTTGGGCAGATGGACGACGTTGGCCAGCACCAGTCCAACGACGAGCGCGACCAGCGGCGCTTCCAGGTTGAACTTGGCGGCACCGGCCCACCCGGCAATCACGAACATGATGACGGACAGGACGTACAGGAACACGAACGAGGGGATGAATTCGGAAAGCTTGACGCCCATCACGCGGCAGCTGGCGCCGAAGATCACCAGCCAGAACACGAATTGCGCCAGGTACAGGTGGGCGTTGTGGGAGAAATGATCGCCGACCTGGCCGAGGGAAACCCATTTGAGTCCCCCGGGATTGATGGCGAGGGACTTGAGGGCCAGGCTGCCGCCGTCGAACAGCGCTATCGCCGCCACCATGAGGCCAAGGCCGATCCACACGGCCCACCAGTCTTCCTTCTGGTAAAGCTCCTGCCATCCCGATCTTCTGACCGGAGCCGCAGTGCTGCCCTCGTTTGAGGATGTCTGCGCCGTCGTCATGTTCTTCTCCTCGTCATAAGCGCTGTGGAAATTGGACAGCATCAGGTTCAAGCATTGGACATTCCTGGTGAGTGGCAGTTTCGCTTCGCGAGAGCAATTGCGAGGTGCTTTTCCATACCTGCTTCCAAGCGGCTCAAACACCCTGGTTCCGGTATTCCGACGTCCTTCTCGATTGCATATCGTGGCGAACAGGCGCCGCTTGCAAGGAGGTCCTCCATATGCGCGTCATTCAGGTCGGTCTCGTCGATAGGACGGGAAAGCTCGATCCGAAATTGGTCGAAGATGCCGCCGCATCGTTCAATGTGCAGGTGATTCGCGACCTTCCCCAGTACTGGCCCGTGAAGGCCACGGTTCGGTATTTGAGCGACCCCGACAGCGTTCCTGTCGGAGTCTGGCCGGTGTTTCTCGTTGCCAGCCTGCCGCCGGGCGAAGGCGGCGTGCACCTCGACAGCAACAACCAGCCTTACTCGCTGGTGATCGGCACCCCCGAGAACGATGAATGGACCGTCGACGCCAGCCACGAAGCCATTGAGATGCTGGTGGATCCCGGCGGCAACAAGCTGCAGGCATCGCGCGCCATCGAGATTTCCGGCGGCGGCGTCCAGGACGCCGCCGGAGAGTTCGACTACCTGGTGGAGGCGTGCGACCCTTGCCAGGGCAGCCAGTATGGCTACGCGATCAACGGCATCGTGGTTTCGGATTTCATCACTCCCCACTTCTACGATCCGGTGGCAGCGCCCGGCATGCGCTTCAGCTTTGCCGGGAACATCGAGCGGCCGCGCCAGCTGTTGCCCGGCGGATACATATCCTTCGTGAATCCCCTGCTGCAGCAGATGCAGCAGATCGTCTGGTTGAACGGGGGCCCGCAATTGAAGACCCTGGGACCGGCTTCCGGCGCGAGCCTGCGCGCGTTCGTCAGCCGCAAGACCGTCGATGCCGCCCGGCAGGCAAGGAAGCCCAATGCCGTCCTTTCGGCGGCCTGCAGGGCGCATCGCGCGCACAACGCGCGAGCGGCGGCGATGCGGATGAAGCTGTACCGGCTGTGAGCGGCCGCGGTCCCGTCACGCCGCAGGCTTCGTGGCGCGCGGTCAACGAGGCGGTCGAATCGAACGTCGACCCGATGGGCGTCATGGTGCCGATGCTGCACTCGCAACTGGCGTGGCTGATGCACCCCCAGGAGTTGGCCGAAGCCACGGCGCGCTTCTCCAGCCGGATGCTCGCGCTGGTCGCCCACTCGTGGCATCGCGCGATGGGGCTGGCGAGCACCGATGTCGAGCCCCCGAGGCCGGGCGACATCCGCTTCAGCGATCCGGTGTGGTCCGAGTCGGCGGCATGGGACATCGTCAAGGAGTGGTACCTGGTCATGACGCGCCAGGTGCAGGACATGCTCTACGACACGCCCGGCCTGGCCAACAAGGATTGCCGGCGCGCCGCGTTCTGGTGGCGGCAATGGCTGAACGCGATGGCGCCGACCAACTTCCTGTGGAGCAATCCGGTGGCGCTGCGCAAGGCGCTCGAGACCCGCGGCGAGAGCCTGGCGCTCGGCTTCCGCAACTTCGCCGCGGACCTCGTGGCCGGCCGCATCCGCATGACCGATCCGGCCGACTTCACGGTCGGGAAGAACCTGGCGACCACCCCCGGCAAGGTCGTCTACCGGAACCGCCTGCTGGAAGTCATCCATTACGCGCCGACCCGGGAACAGGTGTTCGCGACCCCGGTCGTCATCGTCGCGCCCTGGATCAACAAGTTCTACGTCCTTGACCTCAAGCCGAAGAAGAGCATGGTGAAGTTCCTGCTCGACCAGGGGTTCGACGTCTATGTGACGAGCTGGAGGAATCCGGGTGCCGACATGCGGGACGTGGCCTTCGACGACTACGTCGGCGAGGGCATCGGCCGGATCGTGGAGGTCGCCCGCGCCATCTCGGGCGCCAGGCAGGTCCATGCCGTCGGCTACTGCATCGGCGGCGCCGCGCTCGCCGTCTACCTGGCCTGGGCGAACCGGCGATTCCCCGCGGCGGAGGTCCCGGTCAGGAGCGCCACCTTCTTCGGCTCCCTGGTCGATTACCAGCGGCCGGGCGACATAGAGGTCTTCCTCGACGAGGGCAGCTTCAGGTACCTGGCGCACAGGATGCAGCGCAAGGGCTTCCTGGAAGGCAAGGAAATGGCCGGCGCCTTCCGCCTGCTGCGCTCGAACCGGCTGATCTGGCACTACGTCGTGCATGGCTACCTGTACGGCGAGCCGCCGCCGCCGTTCGACGTGCTGTACTGGAACATGGACACCACGCGCATGCCGGCCGCCATGCACACCTGGTACCTGCGCGAGTTCTATCTGAAGAACCAGCTGATCAGGAAGGACGCGTTGTCGGTCGCCGGCGAGCCGATCGACCTGGAGCGCATCGTCCAGCCGACCTATGCGGTGGCGCCGGCGAACGACCACATCGCGCCATGGAAGCAGGCCTTCCGCATCAACGCCTTCGTCAACGGCCCCAAGCGCTTCGTGCTGACGAGCTCAGGACACATCCTCGGCATCGTGAATCCCGTCGTCACGCCGCCGAAGCGCGAGTACTGGGTCGGCAACGCGGAACGCCACGATGCGCCCAGAACATGGCGCGAGCGCTCCGAGCACCACGCCGGCAGCTGGTGGCCGGACTGGGTCGCCTGGCTGGCGCCGATGTCGGGCCAGCGGCGACCGGCGCCGGCGGTGGCAACGCAGGACTTCCCTGCGCTCGCGGATGCCCCGGGCCGCTACGTCCTGGAACCCTAGCGGCGACGGCGCAGGCGCCGTCCGGACTAGGAACGACCGTCGCCCGGAATCGTCCCACCTTTCGCTTGTCGATCATTCGGAGCGGGCGGAAGACATGCGACTCGATGCTTGCCACGACTTCCACGACGTCCGCAGGCTCGCGAAGTCCCGGCTGCCCGGCCCGATCTTCGACTATATCGACGGGGCGGCCGACGACGAGCTGACCTACCGCCGCAACACGGAGAGCTTCGATCGTTGCGACCTCGTTCCCAACGTGCTGCGCGGCGTGGAGAGCGTCGACACCTCGGTGACGGTCATGGGCCAGAAGCTGGCCTTGCCCTTCTATTGTTCTCCGACGGCGGTCCAGCGGCTGTTCCACCATCGCGGCGAACATGCGGTGGCCGCCGCCGCGGCCAAGTACGGCACCATGTTCGGGGTGTCGTCGCTCGGCACGGTCAGCGTGGAGGAGTTGCGCCGGGCCTATTCGACGCCGCAGGTCTACCAGTTCTACTTTCATCGCGACCGCGGCCTCAATCGCGCGATGCTGCAGCGGGCCAAGGAGGTGGGCGTCGACGTCATGATGCTGACGGTCGACAGCATCACCGGCGGGAACCGCGAGCGCGACCTGCGCACCGGCTTCTCGATTCCGTTCCGGCTGAGCTGGCGCGGGATGCTGCGGTTCGTCATCAAGCCGATGTGGAGCATGAATTACCTGACGCACGAGCGCTTCAGCCTGCCCCAGCTCGACGCGCATGTTCGCATGGAGGGAGGCCCGCTATCCATCGGCCGCTACTTCACCGAGATGCTCGATCCTTCGATGAACTGGGACGATGTCGCCGCGATGGTGAGGGAATGGGACGGGCAGTTCTGCCTCAAGGGCGTCATGTCCGCCGGCGACGCCCGGCGTGCGGCCGAGATCGGCTGCACGGGGATCATCCTGTCGAACCATGGCGGCCGCCAATTGGATGGGTCGCGCTCGGCGTTCGATCAGCTGGCCGAGGTGGTCGACGCCGTCGGCGACCGGCTCGACGTGCTCATGGACGGCGGCATACAGCGGGGAACGCACGTGCTGAAGGCGATTTCCGTCGGCGCCAAGGCGGTCGGCATCGGGCGCTACTACCTGTTTCCTCTGGCGGCGGCCGGGCAGGCCGGCGTCGAGCGGGCGCTGGGGCTGCTGCGCGCCGAGGTCGAGAGAGGAATGAAGCTCATGGGCTGCACCTCGCTCGGCCAGCTTTCGCGCGACAACCTGAGGTATCGCTAGGTGATCGGCCCGAAGAAGCCCGACGTCGAAATAAACACGCCGGGCCGGCGCTCGTGGTGGCAACGGACGGGCGGCGGCGCGTGGATCGTCTGGGTCGCGCTGTTCCTCCTGCTGTGGTTCTGGCAGGGCATGCAGCAGGTGGCGCAGCAGCAGATTCCGTACAGCGAGTTTCTCCAGCACCTGGACAAGGGCGAGGTCAAGGAGGTGCTGCTGACCGACCATGTGCTCACCGGCACCCTCGCCGGGATCGACGCCAAGACGCATCAGCCGCCGCAGTTCGTCACCCAGCGGCCCGACGACGATGCGCTCGCCCAGCAGCTTGCCCAGCATGGCGTGCGCTTCACCGTCGTGCACCAGACCCACTGGCTGAGCCGCCTGCTGCTCAATTGGGTCCTGCCGCTGGGCGCGCTGTTCATGCTGTGGGGCTGGTTCGCCACGCGCATGGGCAACCGCGGCCTGCTCAGCCTCGGCGCCGACCGCGTGCATATCCACGCCGAGACGGGCGCCCGCGTCACCTTCGACGACGTGGCGGGCGAGGACGAGGCCAAGGAGGAGCTGAAGGAGGCCATCGACTTCCTGCGCAATCCGGCGCGCATCCAGAGCCTCGGCGGGCGCATGCCGAAGGGCATCCTGCTGGTCGGCCCGCCGGGAACCGGCAAGACGCTGCTGGCGCGCGCCGTGTCCGGGGAGGCGCGCGTGCCGTTCTTCAGCATCAGCGGGTCGGAGTTCATCCAGATGTTCGTCGGCATCGGGGCGGCGCGCGTGCGCGAGCTGTTCGACCAGGCGCGCCAGAAGGCGCCGTGCATCGTCTTCATCGACGAACTCGACGCGGTGGGCGGCGCGCGCGGCATGGCCCCCACCATCGGCGGCCACGACGAGCGCGAGCAGACGCTCAACCAGCTGCTCTCGGAGATGGACGGCTTCGACCCGTCGACCGGCGTGGTGGTGATGGCGGCGACCAACCGGCCCGAGATCCTCGACAAGGCACTGCTGCGCGCCGGCCGCTTCGATCGTCAGATCGTGGTCGACAAGCCCGACCTCGAGGCGCGCGTCGCCATCCTGCAGCTGCACACGCGCCGCCTCAAGCTCGGCGGCGACGTCGACCTGCGCGTGGTGGCGCAGCGCACGCCGGGCTTCGTCGGAGCGGACCTGGCGAACATCGCCAACGAGGCCGCCATCCGGGCCGTGCGCCACGATCATGCGGCAGTCATGATGGCGGACTTCGAGGAGGCGATCGACCGCGTCATCGCCGGCCCGGAGAAGCGGCATCGGGTCCTCAGTCCCGACGAGAAGCGCCGCGTCGCCTTCCACGAGTCCGGCCACGCCATCGTCGCGCTCAAGGTGCCGACCGGCGAACCGCTCCACAAGGTGTCGATCATCCCGCGCGGGGTCGCCGCGCTCGGCTACACGCTGCAACTGCCCGTCGAGGAGAAGTTCCTGTCCACTGCCGAGGAGATGAAGGACCAGCTGGCGATCCTGCTCGGCGGCCGGGTGGCCGAGGAGATCGTGTTCGGCGACATCTCGAGCGGCGCCCACAACGACATCGAGCGGGCCAGCGAGATCGCGCGCAGCATGGTCACGCAACTGGGCATGAACGCGAGGCTCGGTCCGCTGACCTACGGCCGCCGCCGCGAGCTTGTCTTCCTCGGCGTGGCCGGCGAGGAGGAGCGCAACTACAGCGAAGACACGGCGCGCATGATCGACGGCGAGGTGCGGGCGCTGGTCGAGGAGGCGCAGCGGCGCGCCCACGCGATCCTGTCCGGCTGTCGCGCGACCCTCGAGGCGCTGGCGGCGAAGCTCAAGGAACGCGAGGTGATGAACCGGGACGAAGTGGAGCGGATCGTGCGGGAGACGCCGCCCGGGAAGGACTAGGGCGGCCGCGTAGCGGTTGCCGCCGGCATGGCTGGTGTCCGGGGCCCAAAACGGGCAGAATACTGGCCATGTTCGTACGGTCTCTCTGGAGTTTCGGCCGCCGGGCAGCCGCGCCGATCCTGCTGCTCGGTCTCATCGCCGCCGGCCCTGCCGCCGCGGCGGGGGCCGCGCCCATCGTCATTGCCCACGTCGCACCGACCACCGGCCGCTTCTCGCTGCATGCCGAGGCGGACCGCCGCGGCGTCGAGATGGCGGTCGACGAGTTCAACGCCGCCGGCGGCGTGCTGGGCCGCGAGATCGTGCTGGTGTCGCGCGATCCCTCGCTGGATCCCGCCCGGGCCGCGGGCGTGGCGGAGGAACTGATCCAGCAGACCAGGATCGGCTTCATGGTCGGCGCCATCAGCTCCGGCGTGGCGGCCAGCATGTCGGCGGTGTGCCAGAAGCACGGCGTCATCTTCATCAACACCAATTCCTCGGCGCCGTCCGAGGCGGTCGAGAACGCCCACCGCACCAAGTTCGTGTTCGACGCCAACGCGGCGAACTACAACCACACGCTGCTGCGCTACGCGCTGGCCCGCCACGCCTCGAAGCGCGTCGCGCTGCTGACGGAGGACGACGAGTGGGGCCGCAGCAGCGCGGCGGCGTCGCGCGACTACGTCGCCGAATACGGCGGCACCGTGGTCGGCGAAGTGATGGCGCCCGAGTTCCTGCCCGACCCGGCCGGCATCCTGGCGCGGGTGGCGGCGCTCAAGGCCGACGTCGTGGCGGTCAACATCAGCGGCGACAACCAGATCAAGCTGTTCGCGCAGATCGGCCCCGAGGCCCTGAAGCGGCAGTCCTGGGTAGTCGGCGAAGTCGACTGGGAAGACCTCTATCCGGCGCCCGGCACGCCGCGCCCGCTGTTCGGCGTCACCTGGGCGTGGAACTTCAAGACGCCGGGCACGGCCGACTTCGTCGCGCGCTACCGCAAGCGCTACGGCCGCACGCGGCTCGACTACCCGGGCCACGTGACGCACTCGGCGTACCTCGCCACCAAGGCGCTGCTGGCGGCCATCGCGCATGCGGGCACCACCGACAACCACGCGGTGATCCAGGAACTCGAGCGCTACAAGGCGAGCGCCGCCGAGCGCATGCAGGACTCGCCGGCCTTCATGGACCCGGTCAGCCACCATCTGCAGCAGAGCACCTACATCGCCACCTGGCACGCGCGCAGCGAGCATCCCGAGACGGGGATCGAGGTGCTCGGGCATTTCTCCCCCGAACAAGTGAGATACACGAAAGAGCGGACGACACGGCTCGAATCCCTCGCCGACACGCCGCACTACGCGCCTTGAAAGCCATCCGCTGGGGCCTCATCTCCCGCATCGCCCTGCTGGTGATCGGCATCGAGATCGCCGCGTTCGGGGTGCTCGGATGGTTCTACGTCCACCAGTACAGCGCCGCCGCCGACGAGCGCCTGCAGGCGCGCCTGCACCTCGTCGAGCGCATGATCATCGACGAGGAACTGCCGGTCAGCGTGGTGTCGCGCAAGGACCTGCTGGCCGACCTGCTCGGCGCCCCCTATCTCGACGGCATGGTGGTGGGCGGCGGCGGCCGCGTCATCGTCGCCACCGACCCGGCCAACCTGGGCAAGCCGGCGGCGTCGATCGCCGGCGTCGATGCGCGATGGTTCGACGACGACGCTCCCGCGGAGCAGACCGTCGCCGGCGCCGACACGCTCACCATCGTCCGCCACACCCACAGCGGCGCCAGCAGGACGCCCGTGTTCTTCGCCATCCTCAAGGTCAGCACGGCGGATCTCGAGGCGCAGAAGTCGGCCATCGCGCGCTGGGGCGTCATCGCCTCGACCATCTTCGTGCTGCTCACCTCGGCGGCCATCCTGCTGGTGGCGGAGGGCCTGATCACGCGGCGCGTGGCGTCGTCGCTGGCCGTCCTCAAGCGCGTCGAGGAGGGCGCCCTGGCGGCCCGCATCCCGGTCGTCGCGCGCGACGAGCTGGGCGAGCTGCAGGAGGGCATCAACTCGATGACGGGAAAGCTGGCCGCGCTGCTGGAGCAGCAGCGGCAGATCGCCGACGACATGCAGGGACAGAAGGAACTGCTGCAATCGGTCATCGAGCATGCGCCGATCCGGGTGTTCTGGAAGGACCGCGACTTGCGCTACCTGGGCTGCAACAGCCTGTTCGCGCGCGACGCCGGTCTGGCCGGTCCGCACGAGCTGATCGGCAAGACCGACTTCGAGCTGGGCTGGCACGACCAGGCCGCGCGCTACCAGGCGGACGACCGCGCGGTGATGGATTCCGGCGTGCCGAAGCTGGACTTCGAGGAGCCGCAGACGACGCCGCACGGCGGCCTCATCTGGCTGAGCACCTCCAAGGTGCCGCTGCGCGGCAGGAACCACCAGGTGATCGGCGTGCTGGGCATCTACGACGACGTCACGCAGCGCAAGCGCGACGCCGACGAACTGGAGCGCCACCGCAAGCACCTGCAGCAGATGGTCGAAGAGCGCACCGCCGAGCTGTCGGTGGCCAAGGAGGCCGCGGAAGCCGCCAGCGTCGCCAAGAGCGCGTTCCTCGCCAACATGTCGCACGAGATCCGCACCCCGCT
>DASVZD010000417.1:0-14175 GCA_036391815.1 Rhodocyclaceae bacterium | reverse complement strand
GCCCGCTGCCGCCGCGCGAAGCCGTGCCGACGCCGGCCCAGGTGGCCGCCAAGCTCCGGGAAGCGGCGGACAGCGCGCCGGCGCCGGCCGATCCCCAGGTCGCCCAGCTGATGGCCGAGATGCAGAACATCAAGGCGATGCTGGAGCGCCAGCTGGCGGGGTTCGCGTGGGGCGAGATGTCGCGCCAGACGCCGGCCAAGGCGATGCTGCTGGCTGAAATGCTGGAGGCCGGCTTCTCCGGCGTGCTGGCGCGCAAGCTCACCGAGGAGATGCCGGGCGAACTCTCGGCCGACGACGGCCGCAAGTGGCTGAAGAGCGCCGTCAACCGGCGTCTGCGCACGCTGACCAACGAGAACGACATCATCGACCGCGGCGGCGTGTTCGCCGTCGTCGGCCCCACCGGCGTCGGCAAGACGACCACCACCGCCAAGCTGGCGGCGCGCTGCGTGGTGCGCTACGGCGCCGACCGCCTGGCGCTGCTCACCACCGACGGCTACCGCATCGGCGCGCACGAGCAGCTGCGCATCTACGGCCGCATCCTCGGCGTCCCGGTGCATATCGTGCGCGACAGCGAGGACCTGCGCCGCACGCTTTCCGACCTGCGCGACAAGCACATGGTGCTCATCGACACGGTGGGCATGAGCCAGCGCGACCGCATGGTGGCCGAACAGGCGGCGATGCTGACGCGCGCCGGCGAGGTGAACCGCCTGCTGATGCTCAACGCCACCAGCCGCGGCGACACGCTCGACGACGTCATTCGCGCCTACGCCGGCGAGAACCTGGCGGGCTGCATCCTGACCAAGGTCGACGAGGCGGCGTCGCTGGCGCCGGCCCTGGATGCCGCGGTGCGCCACGGCCTGCTGCTGTCCTACGTGGCGAACGGCCAGCGCGTGCCGGAGGACCTGCACCTGCCCAATCGCAACTACCTGCTGCATCGCGCCTTCAAGCAGCCGGCGGTCGCTTCGCCGCACAAGCTGCGCGACGACGAGATCGGCCTGGTGATGGCGCCGCAGGAGATGGAGCGCCGGGAGGCGCGGCGTGCCTAGTGGCGGCATGAGCGCCGACATCGACCTGTCGGGCGACCAGGCGGCGGGGCTGCGGCGCCTGTTCGGCTCGCGCACCGCGCAGGTGGTGGCATTCGCCTCGGGCCGCGAATCGAGCGGCCGCACGACCCTGGTGGTCCAGACCGCGGCGAGTCTCGCCGCCGAAGGCCACAGCGTGGTGATCGTCGACGAGAACCCGGCGCCGAACAATGCCGTCTCGGCGTTCGGCGTCGCGGCGCGCCACGATCTCATGCAGGCGGTGCTGGGCGAGCGTTCGCTGCGCCAGGCGACGCTGCCGGCGGCGCCGCTGGTGAGCGTGGTGCCGGCGGCGCGTGCGGCGCGCGAGCTGAATCCCGGCGATCCCGCGCACCGCGAAGCGCTGTCCGCCTGCCTGGCGGAACTCCAGGGCAGCGCGGGCTTCGTCCTCATCGACTGCGCGACGCGCCGCGGCGCGCAGCTGTCGCCGCTGGCGCTGGCCGCCCGCCACCTCGCGGTGGTGGTCGCCGCGCAGACCACGGCCATCACGCACGCCTACGCGCTGATCAAGCATCTGGCGGCGGTGCGCGGCCGGCGCGGCGCGTTCCAGATCGTCATCACGCGGGCCCGCAGCCAGGAAGAGGCGCGCGCCATCTTCGGCAACATGCAGCGCGTCGCTGCCGAGCATCTCGGCGTGCGCCTCGACCTGCTCGGCGCCACCCTGACGCCGGCCACCGCGCACCTCGCGGAAGCCCTGGTGACAAGGCTTCCGCCGGCCCTCGACGGATATGCCGATGGCGTCATCCGGCACTCCGCCGCAGCGAGCTTCGAAGACAGCCTGATGGTATAGTAGGCGCCCTCACGGGCGGCTTTTTCCTACTGCTGATGTATTCGGTCGAAGATGGTCTCACCACGGAACAGCGCGTCTCGCAATATGCTCCGCTGGTCAAGCGGATTGCCTACCATTTGATGGCGAAGCTGCCGGCGAGCGTCCAGGTGGAGGACCTCGTCCAAAATGGGATGCTCGGGCTGCTGGACGCGATGGGCCGCTTCGAAGAAGGCATGGGCGCCCAATTCGAGACCTACGCCGTCCAGCGCATCCGCGGCGCCATGCTCGACGGCCTGCGCGAGAACGACTGGCTGCCGCGCGGCGTGCGCCGCGAAATGCGGCGGGTGGAATCGGCGATCCAGCACCTCGAGCACGAACACGGGCGCGCGCCCACCGAAACGGAACTGGCGGCGGCGCTGGGCATGAGCCTGGCCGACTATCAGACCCTGCTGCAGGAAGCGCGCGGCCACCAGCTCGTCTATCTCGAGGATCTCGGCAACGACGACGAGCAGTACCTCGACCGCAATTTCGCCGCCGCGACCCCCGATCCACTGGCTGCCCTCGAAGATGCCGGGATGCGCAAGCTGCTGGTGGCGGCGATCGAAGCGCTGCCCGAGCGCGAGAAGCTGGTGATGGCGTTGTATTATGAAGAAGAGCTGAACCTGCGTGAAATCGGGGAGGTGCTGGGGGTCACCGAATCGCGCGTGTGCCAGTTGCATAGCCAGGCGATCGCCCGTCTGCGCGCGGCGGTCACCGGGGAAGACAAGCCATTGAAGAAGACCCGCGGAAGGAAACCGCGGGCGGGATAAGGGACGGGATCCATGGACATCATCAGCTTGGTCGGCCTGCTTCTTGGCGTCGTCGCCATCGTCGGCGGACAGGTCCTCGAAGGCGGGCACATCGATGCGCTGATCCAGCCGACCGCCTTCCTGATCGTCGTCGGCGGCACCATCGGCGCCACGCTGCTGGGAAGTCCCATGAGCGTCTTCTTTTCCGGCGTCCGCATGGTCAAGTGGGTGTTCCTCCCGCCGGTCTTCTCGTCGGCGCAGCTGATCGACCAGGTCAGCCGCTGGAGCCATATCGCGCGCAAGGAAGGCCTGCTGGCCCTCGAGGCCCAGGTGAGCTTCCTCAAGGATCCGTTCATGAGCAAGGGGCTGCAGCTGCTGGTGGACGGCGCCGAGCCGGAGCGCATGCGCGAAGTGCTGGACGTCGAGATCGTCGCCTACGAGTCCCAGATGAAGGCGGGCGCCAAGATCTGGGAAGCCGCCGGCGGCTATGCGCCGACCATCGGCATCCTGGGCGCGGTGATGGGCCTGATCCACGTGATGGAGAACCTGTCGGACCCGTCCAAGCTGGGCGCCGGCATCGCCGTGGCCTTCGTCGCCACCATCTACGGCGTCGGCTCCGCCAACCTGATCTTCCTCCCGGTCAGCAAGAAGCTGATCGCCAACATCGCGCGCCTGGTGACCATGCGCGAGATGTTCGTCGACGGCCTGGTCGGCATTGCCAACGGCGACAATCCGCGCATCATAGAAAGCCGGCTGCAAGGCTACCTGCTGTGAAGAACCGCCGGCGGCACGAGGAGGAACACGAGAACCACGAACGCTGGCTCGTCTCCTACGCCGACTTCATCACGCTGATGTTCGCCTTCTTCGTGGTGATGTACGCGATCTCGCAGGTGAACGAGGGCAAGTACCGCATCCTCTCGGACACGCTGGCCTCGGCCTTCCGCAACGTGCCCGGCAGCGCCGCCGGCAACCTCGCCACCGTCAATCCGGCCGCACCCCGGCCGATCGCCATCCCGATCCGGCAGGCCAAGCCGACCATCAAGGACGAGAAGCTGCGCAAGAGCAAGGAGAAGCTGCGCAACATGGCGAAGGAAGTCGCCGAGGCGCTCGGGCAGCTGGTGAAGGAAGGGCAGGTGCGCATCACCGAGGGCGCGATGGGCATCACCATCGACATCAACGCCAACGTCCTGTTCGCCCCCGGCGATGCCCGCCTCGACGTGAGCGCCGTGCGCGCGCTTTTCGCCGTGGCCCAGATATTGGCGCCCACCGACTTCCCGGTGACCGTCGAGGGGCATACCGACAACACGCCGATCAGCACGCCGCAATTCCCGTCGAACTGGGAGTTGTCCGGCGTGCGGGCTTCCAGCGTGGTGCGGCTGTTCATCGATGCCGGGGTCGATCCCAAGCGGCTGACCGTGGCGGGTTATGCCGACCAGCGGCCGGTGGCGGACAATGCGACGCCGGAAGGACGGCAGCGCAACCGCCGCGTCGCCATCCTGATCGAGGCACGCCGCGAGGAGGACGTGCCGAGCGAGTTCACCGTGGGGCCGGAGCAGGAAGCGCCCGCCGGCCAGTGATCGTCAGGCGCTGCTGAGGAAGCGCCGGCCGCCGGCACTTCCCGTCTGCTGGCCGTCGGGCCCATAGACCATCGCGCCGTCGGCGGCCGACATCAGGGCCGCCAGCGCCTTCTGGTTATGCTGCCAGTGGACGTTGATGAGCTTCCCGTTGGTTTCGTTGAGCCCATGCGCTTCCTTCGCCAGGGCCAGCAGTTCCTGCCACTGCGCCTTCAGGGCCGCCGCCTGGGGTGATGCGGCAAGCGCCGCTTCCATGCCTTCGCGTCCGGGCCGGAAGCCACGGGCGGACAGATAATGCTCGCGCTGATCGGAAATCGCCTTCAGGCGCTGCGCCAGTTGGGACTTGCGATCGGCGAGCGGCATCAGGGCGTCGGCATTGCCGGCGGAAACGAGCAGCTGCTGCTCCTCGCGCAGCAATTCGTTGAAGGCTCCTACTCCCCGGATTTCCTGGGCAAGCAGGTCGGCCAGCGACACGGCCGTCTGCATCGATGCTTCCCGCGCCTAGGCGCCCTTGGTCAGCATGTCGCGCACGCTGGTCAGCAGACCGTCGGCGATGCGCTCGGGATTGATCTTGAAGCGTCCTTCGGCGATCGCCTGTTTGATCTCGGCGACGCGCTGCGTATCGACGGGGGCTTCGGAAACGTTGGCCTGGAGTTCCTGCAGCTTGCTGGACAGGGGCGACAGGCTGACTTCGGTATCCGAGGAAGAGGTCGAGCCGCGCTTCGCGGCCGTCGTGGAACGGCTGCGAGTGTCAGTCGTAGCGCTTCCGAGTGGGGAAACGGTACTGTTGATCTTCACGGTTAGATTCCTTTCCGCCTTGAGCTGCTGTCTTGGTTTACGGACACCTGCGCCGAAACTTGAGCCGGAACGGCAACAACGCGCTGATTGTACAGCAATTAGCGGGCCGGCCGCTCAATAGCCGACTTCCACATAGCCCCCGTTGCGGGCAGTGCCGCTGACGACCTGCCCCGTGGCGAGCCGCACCTGGACGGTTTGACCCTCGGCGGCCCCATTCAGTGCCCGGCCTTCGTTGGTCACCTGGAAGCCCGGCCCGTTGGACACGACCTTGACGCTCTGGCCCTGCTGTATGGCCAGCGCCTGGCGCAGCATGTCCCCGCGCAACGGCCGCCCGGCCGGGACGGACATGGCCGCGGTACGGCCGACCGCCTGCCGCATGTCGGTCAGGATTCCGACGGGCAGCTCCGAGAGGTCGCCGTGCTGGAAGGCGAGGTCCGCTTCGGTGACCAGTTGCCCTTGCGCCAGCGACCGGCCGGTGATCAGGTAATCGGCAACCACCCGGACGACTGCCGGCACGAAAAGGCTCCAGCCGCCCTCCTGGGTGCAGCGCACGACGACGTTGGTGTGGCCCCAGGCTCGGGCGCCGGGGGCCAGGCTGGCCTCCAGCGTGGCGCACGGCGCCAGGTTGTTGTTCGGGTCGATCGCGCCGACGCTGAAGCTCACCTGCCCGGGAAGGCCCTTGGTCTGGATGCGCAGGTAGTCCTCGGCCGCTTTCCTGACCGGTGCCGGATCCTGGCGGGCGAAGGCGGGCGCGACGAGCAGGGCGGCGAGCAGCAGCAGCAGGTACCGGTTCATGGCGGATGATTCAAGCACGCCCCCGGCCGGCTGGCAAGCGTCGCGGCGCGAGGCAAGAATTGCCGCGCCGCATTGCCGCTCGCGGCGGCCAATGCCGACCGGCGGGACGGAATCGTCGCGGACGCGCCTGAAGCTGCCGTGGCACGAATGCTGCATAACGGTGGCGAGAAGAACAACTTGAGGCAGCAAATGCTCGACCGTCTCGACAGCGAACTGGCTTTCAACCGAAGCGCCCTGAACCTCAGGAGCTACCGGCAGGAGCTGCTCGCCTCGAACATCGCCAACGCCGACACGCCGCACTTCAAGGCGCGCGACATCGAATTCAAGTCGGCCCTGGCCGACGTGATGGCCGGGCGCACCCAGGGCGACCTGGCGCTGGCGCGCACTTCGACCCGGCACCTGACCGGCGCGGACGGCAGCCGCTACGGTGTGGAATTGAAGTACCGCGCGGAATACCAGGGCGCGGTCGACGGCAACACGGTGAACATGGACGTGGAGCGCAGCGCCTTCGCCGAGAACGCGGTGCAGACCGAGGCGCTGATCACTTTCGTGCGCGACCAGTTCCAGCAGATGACCAACGCGCTGAACCCGGGCCAGTGACATGAGCATATTCAACATCTTCGGCATCGCCGGTTCCGCGCTCAACGCCCAATCCGCCCGGCTCAACGCGACCGCCAGCAACCTGGCGAACGCCGACAGCGTGGTCGGCGCCGACGGCCAGCCTTACCGCGCCAAGCAGGTCGTGTTCAAGGCGACGCCCGTGGAAGGCGGCGGCCTCGGCGTGCGCGTCACCCAGGTCGTCGAGAGCAGCGCGCCGTTCCGCACCCAATACGACCCGAAGAACCCGGCCGCCAACGCCGACGGCTACGTGAACATGCCGAACGTGAACGTCGTCGACGAGATGGTGAACATGATCTCGGCGTCGCGCGCCTACCAGACCAACGCAGATGTGATGAGCACGGCAAAGACCTTGCTTCTGAAGACCCTGACCATCGGACAATGAGGATAGACAGCCATGACCACCAGCACTAGCAGCACCACGAGCAACGCCCAGTCGCAGGCGATCTGGGCCGCGCTCAACGGGAGCAAGGCGTCCTCGTCTTCGTCTTCGTCCAGCGGCACCTCCTCGTCCTCGAACGACACCAGCGCGACCGGCATCCAGAACCAGTTCCTCAAGCTGCTCACCACGCAGCTGCAGAACCAGGACCCGCTCAACCCGATGGACAACGCGCAAGTGACCTCGCAGCTGGCGCAGATCAGCACGGTGCAGGGCATCCAGCAGCTCAACACGACGCTGCAGTCTATGCTGGGGAACACCCAGGACGCGCAGACGATGCAGGCGGCTTCGCTGGTCGGCCACAACGTGCTGGTGCCGGGAAGCGCGATGACGCTGTACCAGGGAGTGGGCTACGCCGGCGTCGACCTGGCGAGCGCCGCGGACAGCGTCACGGTGACGATCAAGGATTCGAACGGCCAGGTGGTGCGCACCATGAACGTCGGCAGCGCCGACGCCGGCTCCAACCTGTTCAAGTGGGACGGCAAGACGGACAACGGCTCGGTTGCCGCCGACGGCAATTACAAGTTCTCGGTTTCCGCCGTGCAGGGCGGCAACAACGTGACGGCGACGGCTCTCAGCGTCGGCAGCGTCAACAGCGTCGTCAAGAGCGGCAGCGGATTCACGCTCGACGTCGGCGCGCTGGGCAGCTTCGCCTTCAGCGACGTGCGCGAAGTGCTCTGACGGATACGGATTAGGATAGGGAGAGCAGCATGGGTTTCCAACAAGGTCTCAGCGGTCTGAACTCGTCGTCGAAGGCGCTCGACGTCGTCGGCAACAACGTCTCCAACTCGGGAACCGTCGGCTTCAAGGCGGCGCGCGCGGAATTCGCCGACGTCTTCGCGGCCAGCCTGTCCGGCGCCGGCGGCGCCAGCCAGGTCGGCATCGGCAACCGCATCAGCAGCGTTGCCCAGCAATTCAGCCAGGGCAACATCACCGCCACCAGCAACGCGCTGGACGTCGCCATCAACGGCAACGGCTTCTTCATCATGTCCGACTCCAGCGGCGCGCTGTCGTACACGCGCAACGGGCAGTTCCAGCTCGACAAGAACGGCTACCTGGTGAATGCGGACGGCCTGAACGTCGAAGGCTATCCGGCGAACTACACCACCAATTCGCTGGGCGTCATCAACTCGACGACGCCCAGCAACATCTACATCGATCCCACCGACCTGCAGCCGCAGGTCACCACGAAGGGCAGCATCAACGTCAACCTCGACGCGCGCAGCTCCATTCCTCCGTCCGGCCACGAAAGCTTCAGCACCTCGGATCCGCTCAGCTACAACTCGTCGACGTCCATGTCGGTGTACGACTCGCTGGGCAACGTGCATACGCTGTCGACCTACTTCATCTACGCGGGGACGACCAACACCGGCCTGCCGAACCAGCAGTCGAACTGGCAGGTCCGCTACGCGCTGGACGGCGTGTCCAACGCGACCGCGGCCTTCGGCGGCACCGATCCCTGGACCACGCCGGCACTCGGCGCCCAGCCGGGCACGCTGGTCGGCGGCGTCTATACGGCGGGCGCGGCGAACGCCGGCGGCACCTTGAGCCTCTCCGTGAATGGCGGCGCGGCGCAGAACCTCGTCATCCCCGCCGGCACCTACACCAGCGCCGCAACGCTGGCGGCCGCGATCAATACGGCCGGACTCGCCGGCGCCACCGCTTCGGCCGCCAGCGCCACCGGGCCGATCATCATCACGTCGAGCACCACGGGGGCGACCTCCAGCGTGAACCTCACGGGCAACGCCTTCTCGGCGCTCGTGTTCGGCACCTCGAACCCGACCTCCACGGCGGGCTCCACGCCGATCGTGCCCTTCCCGTCGGGCGACAACGTCACGCTGAGCTTCGACACCTCCGGCAAGCTGGTCGACTACAACCACCAGGGCGGCCTGACGCCCGCGCCGTCCTTGACCATCGACCTGGCCTCGGTGGTCGGCACGCAGAACAAGGCGGCGACGCCGATGACCATCAACACGCTCGACTACTCGTCCGCCACGCAGTTCGGCACCACGTTCGGCGTGAACAGCCTGACGCAGGACGGCTATCCTTCCGGCCGCCTGACCAAGATCAGCATCAGCCAGGACGGCGTCATCCAGGGCAACTACACCAACGGCCAGACGCGCAACATGGCGCAGATCGTCCTGGCGCGCTTCACCAACCCGAACGGCCTGCAGAGCATCGGCGGCAACCAGTGGCAGGAGACCTTCGCCTCCGGCGTGCCGCTGGTCGGCGCGCCGGGCTCGGCGTCGAACGGCCTGCTGCAGGATTCGGCGCTCGAGGAGTCGACGGTCGACCTGACCCAGGAACTGGTGGACATGATCACCTACCAGCGCGCCTACCAGGCCAACGCGCAGACCATCAAGACGCAGGACTCGCTCCTGCAGACCATCACCAACCTGCGCTAAGGACGGCTGAATGGACCGCCTGCTCTACACCGCCATGACCGGGGCCAGCAGCACGATGGCCCAGCAGGCGGCCGTCGCGCACAACCTGGCGAACGCCACCTCGACCGGCTACCGCGCCGAGGAGCATCGCCTGCGCGCGGTGCAGGTGCAGACGCACAATCCGGGCGCCGGCACGCTGCCGACGCGCGCCTTCGTCGCCGACGCCAGCACGCATACGGACTTTTCCGAAGGCCCGATGAACTACACCGCGCGCCAGCTCGACGTGGCGGTGCAGGGCCGCGGCTGGATCGCGCTGGCCATGCCGGACGGCACCGAGGCCTACACCCGCAACGGCAGCCTGGAACTCAACGTCAACGGCGTGATCCAGACGCGCGACGGCATCCCCGTCCAGGGCGACGGCGGTCCGATCACGATCCCGCCCGACAACAAGATCTCGATCGGCCGCGACGGCACCGTGTCGGTGGTGCCCGAGACCGGCGTGCAGAACACCGCCAACACCATCGGCCGCATCAAGCTCGTCAATCCTCCCGAGGGCAATCTGGTGCGCGGCGGCGACGGCCTGTTCCGCCTGCGCGACCGCACCGCGGCGCCGCTCGACGACAACGTCAAGCTGGCGAGCGGCTTCCTCGAAGGCAGCAACGTCAATCCCGTCTCCCAGATGGTGTCCATGATCTCGCTGTCGCGCCAGTTCGACATGCAGATGCAGATGATCACCAACGCCCAATCGAACGACCGGTCGGCAGGCCAGGTCTTGCAGAACTTCTAACGGACAGCCGCCATGATTCGTTCCCTCTGGATCGCCAAGACAGGTCTGGACGCGCAGCAAACCCAGCTCGACGTCATTTCCAACAACCTCGCCAACGTCAGCACCAACGGCTTCAAGCGCGCGCGCGCGGTGTTCGAGGACCTGCTCTACCAGAACCTCCGCCAGCCGGGCGCCGCCTCCTCGCAGCAGACGGTCATTCCGGCCGGCCTGCAGATCGGCACCGGCGTGCGGCCGGTGACCACCGAGCGCATCTTCACCCAGGGCAACCTGACGCAGACCGGCAACGCCCTCGACCTCGCCATCAACGGCCAGGGCTTCTTCCAGATCCAGATGCCGGACGGCACCTTCGCCTACACGCGCGACGGCGCCTTCCAGCAGGACTCCACCGGCCAGATCGTCACCTCGAGCGGCTACCCGCTGTCGCCGGCCATCACCATCCCGTCCAACGCGCTGAGCGTGACGGTCAGCCGCGACGGCATCGTCTCGATCACGCAGCCGGGTTCGGCGGCGACCACGCAGATCGGCACCATCCAGGTGGTGACCTTCGTCAACAACGGCGGCCTGCAGAGCGCCGGCGAGAACCTCTACCTGGAGACCGCCTCCTCCGGCACGCCGACCCCCAACACGCCGGGGACCAACGGCGCCGGCCTGGTCAACCAGGGCTACGTCGAGACTTCCAACGTGAACGTGGCCGAGGAGCTGGTTCAGATGATCCAGACGCAGCGCGCCTACGAGCTCAACTCGAAGGCGATCCAGACTTCCGACAACATGCTGGGCCGCCTGACCCAACTCGGCGGTTGATGCCATGAAGCGCTTCGCCCTCCTCGCCGTCCTCGCCGCCGCCCTCGGCGGCTGCGCGACCACGGCCCCGCCCACGGCGGTGCACCAGCCGATGACCGCGCGTCCGCAGCCGCGCGACTACACGGGGCCGCTCAACGGCTCGATCTTCAATACCGCCTCGGCGCGGCCGCTGTTCGAGGACCGCCGCGCCCGCCTGGTCGGCGACACGCTGACCATCAACATCGTCGAGAAGACGGCGGCCTCCAAGATCTCCGAGAACAAGGCGTCGCGTTCCGACCAGATGGCCATGAATGCGCCGAGCATCATCGGGCTGCCGTTCAAGGGCGCGCAGGGCACCACGCTGAGCGCGAACAACGCCACGTCGTTTGACGGCAAGGGCCAGAACACGTCGACCAACGACTTCACCAGCACCATCACGGTCACCGTCATCGAGGTCTACCCGAACGGCAACCTGCTGGTCTCGGGCGAGAAGCAGATCGGTCTCAAGGAAGGCGAGGAGTTCATCCGGTTCTCCGGCGTGGTCAACCCGAACTACATCACCTCGCAGAACACCGTGCAGTCGCCGCAGGTCGCCGACGCGCGCATCGAGTACAAGGCCAACGGTTTCCTCGATTCGGCCCAGGTCATGGGATGGCTGGGCCGCTTCTTCCTCAGCGTGCTGCCCTTCTGATCATGACAAGAACCCACAAATTCCTGATCGTCCTCATGTGGTTCTTCGCGGCCCTGCTGGTCGCCGATGCGGCGCGTGCCGAGCGCGTCAAGGACCTCGCCTCGATCGCCGGGGTGCGCAACAACCAGCTGGTCGGCTACGGCCTGGTGGTGGGCCTGGACGGCAGCGGCGACCAGACCACGCAGACGCCGTTCACGGTCCAGAGCATCAGCAACATGCTGGCCAACATGGGCGTCACCCTGCCGGCCGGCACCAACCTCCAGCTCAAGAACGTGGCGGCGGTCATGGTGACGGCCAACCTGCCGCCCTTCACGCGCGCCGGCCAGTCGATCGACGTCACCGTGTCCTCCATCGGCAATGCCAAGTCGCTCAAGGGCGGCACGCTGGTCATGACGCCGCTCAAGGGCGCCGACGGCAACGTCTATGCGGTCGCCCAGGGCAACCTCGCGGTGGCCGGCGTGGGCGGCGCGGGCGGCGGCTCGAACGTCACCATCAATCACCTCTCGGTCGGCCGGATCGTCGGCGGGGCCATCGTCGAGCGCGAAGTGCCGACGCCGGTCGGGCAGGGCGAGTACGTCTATTTCGACCTCAACACCTCGGACTTCGGCACCGCGCGGCGCCTGGCCGACGCCATCAACCGCGCCATGGGGCCGGGCACCGCCACCGCGTCGGACGGCCGCCAGATACGCGCCCGCGCGCCGCTGAGCGCCGACGACCGCGTCGCCTTCCTGGGCCGCATCGAGGACCTCGAGGTCACGCCGACGCAGACCCCGGCCAAGGTGATCATCAACACGCGCTCGGGCTCGGTGGTCATGAACCAGTCCGTCACGCTGCAGAACTGCGCCGTGGCGCACGGCAACCTGTCCGTCTCGGTCAGCGCGGAGAATGCCGTGAGCCAGCCGAACCCGCTGTCGGCCGGCCAGACGGTCGGCGTCCAGAACGCGCAGGTCGAGGTCAAGCAGGAGACCGGCTCGATGATGAACGTGAAATCCGGCGCCAACCTGGCGGACGTGGTGAAGGCCCTGAACGCGATCGGCGCCAAGCCGGCCGACCTGATCTCGATCCTGCAGGCGATGAAGGCCGCCGGCGCCTTGCGGGCGGACCTGGAAATCATCTGAGGAAGGCAAAGATTGCCGGTTTTTTCCGGCCATTGCCGCCCGCGCCGCATGACATCCTAGGCCGATCATGAGCGCGCCTGCCAACATTCCATCGATCTTCGACATGACGAGCATGGCGGCGCTCAAGGGCGCCGCCAAGCGCGACGATCCGAAGGCCATCAAGGCGGCCGCTCAGCAGTTCGAGGCGCTGTTCCTGCAGATGATGCTGAAGTCGATGCGCGACGCCGCGCCCAGCGAGGGACCGTTCGACTCGGACCAGACGCGGATGTACCAGTCGATGCTCGACCAGCAGATGGCGCAGGTGATGGCGGCCAAGGGCGGCACGGGACTCGCGGCGGTGATCGAACGACAGCTGCTGCACGCGAACGACCCGGTCGTTTCCTTCGAGGACGGCTTGCCGCTGAACCGCCCGGACAAGGCGCTGCCGCTCCAGCAACCGGGCAAGGCCTTCCCGCTCGACCGGAATCCGGCGCCGGCCGGCATTCCGCTCGGTTCCACGCTGCAGCGAGGCAACGACGCCAATGTCGCGCCGGCCGCCGTGACGCCGGCGGGACCGGTGTCGTCGGCCGATGGGCAGGGTGCGCCGGCGAGCGCGTCGGCGGTCGCCGGCTTTGCCGCCAAGTTCGCCCCGCATGCGGAGCAGGCGAGCCGGGCCACCGGCATTCCCTCCCAGTTCCTGCTGGCGCAGGCGGCGCTGGAGACGGGCTGGGGCCGTTCCGAGCCGCGCTTCGCCGACGGCCGGCCCAGCTACAACGTGTTCGGCATCAAGGCGGGGCGAAGCTGGTCCGGCTCGACGGTCGACGCGATGACTACCGAGTACGTGGCCGGCGCGCCGCAGCGAGTGAGCGAGCGCTTCCGCGCCTACGGCTCGTACGCCGAGGCGTTCCAGGACTATGCGAATCTCCTGAAATCGAATCCTCGCTATGCGGGGCTGCTGGGCAGCCAGGATGCGGTCGCCTTCGCCCGCGGCCTCCAGCAATCGGGTTACGCCACCGATCCGGCGTACAGCGCCAAGCTCGGCCGCATCATCGCCGGCATGCCGCGCGCCGCCTGATCCCCAGGCCTGCCGGGGCCATTTGCCTGGCACATTCATTGCTGGTTTCCATCGACACTTGAGTTCAATCGGCGCCCGCCGATAACCGTGTAGGAGCGAACCGGATGGCCACCAGCATCGTCAACAATGGACTGACAGGACTGCTTGCCGCGCAGGCAGGCATCCTGACGACCAGCCATAACATCTCGAACGCTTCGACCGCGGGTTACAGCCGGCAGCAGATCGTCCAGACGACGAACATGCCGATGCAGACCGGGTCCGGCTTCTTCGGGCAGGGCACCAACGTCCAGACCGTCCAGCGCGTCTACAGCTCGTACCTGACGGGCAGCGTCATGGCGGCGCAGACCCAGGTCGGCCAGATGGACGCCTACCTGGCCCAGGTCCAGCAGATCGACAACATGCTGGCGGATTCGAGCGCCGGCCTCAGCCCCGCGCTTTCCGATTTCTTCAAGGGCGTGCAGGACGTGGCAGCCAACCCGAGCTCCATCCCGGCGCGGCAGT
>DASVZD010000416.1:0-16797 GCA_036391815.1 Rhodocyclaceae bacterium | reverse complement strand
GGTTTCCCATTATTGAGCAGCGATCGCGCCAAGGCCATACTGCCGGCGTATCGAGAGTTGCGGCCGTCCCCGTACCGTCGGCGCAAAGCTTCGGACCAAGACCTCTGCCGGCATGGCCAGCACGCAAAACCTCGCCATTCCTCGGTACGGCGCCGTGACCCCCGCGCGCTTCTCCCCGCCTCTTCCTGCGGCCGGCTAGGCTGCCACCATGACCCGGTTGCGGCCGGCTTCCTTGCCGAGATAGAGCGCGGCGTCGGCGCGGCGCACCGCCTTGTCCATGCCTTCGGCCGAGCAGTGCTGGACGATGCCGAAGGTCATGCTGATCGACACCTCGGCCGGACCGAAACGGACCGGCTCGCGGGCAATGTCGGCACACAGGCCCTCTATCGTCGCCTGCGCGTCCCCGGCATCGTTGCCCGGCATGACCACCAGAAACTCGTCGCCACCCCAGCGCACCACGAAATCGGTCTTGCGCAGCCGACCGCGCAGGCGTTGCGCCACCTCCCGGATGACGGCATCGCCGAACTCGTGGCCATGGCGGTCGTTGATGGCCTTGAAGTGGTCGATGTCCCCGAGCGCGATGGTGAGCGTTCCGTCGCCGTGGCACGCCTTTGCGCGTTTCCCGGGCGCCATGGTTTCCGTCACGCGGCGCCGGTTGTACAGTCCCGTGAGGGGATCGGTGCTCGCCAGTTCCCGCCAGTGCTCCAGGGATGTTTGCGTGGCCTTGCGGAAGTACAGGCAGGCGAAGGTCAATGCGCTGAAGGCGACCAGGATGTTCGCGGCGCGCACGTAGGGAATCGCCCCCGGGAAGAAGTAATGGTAGGCGACGCCCGCGGTCCAGTGGCCGGCCGCCACGTAAGTCAGGGCGAAGACAGCGGCAATCGCGGCCATCGTCGCGGGACTCCAGCGCCGGTTGAAAACGATGAAGGGGATGCCCGCCCAGAGATAGTGCTGGAAACCGGCCGTCCAGCCCAGGACTGCCGTACAGGCCAGCGCATGCACGTAGACCTCGGCGAGCGCCAGGGGAACCGCCACCTGCGTCTCCCCCTTTCGCACGGCGCCAGTGCAGTAGAGCCATATGGCCGAACTGGCGACGTTGAGCAGCGCCAACGGGGTGGCGCCGACCAGCGCGAAGAAGACGATGAGCGAGAGGTGCACCGCGGTCCCCATGTACGCGACGGCAGCCATCATCGACTGCATGTGATGGAGGCGTCGCGATACGGCGTTCGGCTCGCAGTGCAAATTCATGGCAGAAGCGATCTTGTCCTCAGGCTCTGTAGGGATTTTCCGACAACGGCAATGGAATATCAAGAATGACCGCGACACGGTAAGAACTTCACGGGCACGTAAATATTTCCCGGCGCTGCCCGCTAGCGCCTGCCCGTCGCGCGGCTGGACCCTGGAACTGCCGGCATTCCCCGTCGCTCGCGTGCCAGCGGTCCCGCGGCATGGCGGTTGCTCGTGCAAGCCACTCGCAACCAAGGAGAACGCCATGCCTACCCCCCATCCCCACACCTCCGCCGAACGCTCGCAGAGCCGCGCCGACAGCGCCGCCCACCGCGAAATCATCGAGATGCTGAAGGACGACCACAAGCGGGTCATCAAGGCCTTCCGCGAATTCGAGAAGATGAACTTCCACGAGGATCCCGAGCGCTGCCAGCAACTGGTTTCCCAGACCTGCAGCGAACTCGAGGTCCACACGGAACTCGAGGAGAAGTGCTTCTATCCGGCCGCCCGCCAGGGCATGCGCGAGGAAAGCCTGATCGACGAGGCCGAGGTCGAGCATGGCACCGCCAAGCGGCTGCTCGACGACCTCAAGCGCATGAGCCCCGAGGACGAGAAGTACGCGGCCACCTTCAAGGTCCTCGGCGAATACGTCAAGCACCACGTTCGCGAGGAAGAGCACGAGATCTTCCCGCAGCTGTCACGCGCCAAGCTCGACTGGCAGCACCTTCAGGAAGACATGACGCAGCAGCGCCAGGAACTGCTGCGCCAGTTCATGCCGCAGCAGTCGGGCTGATTTCGCCCTCAGGCGAAAACGGCTTGGTACGAAACGCCCTCGGCGTCGCGGCCGACCGGCACGAGGAAGAGCGCAAGGCCGCGCGCGCTTGCGTGCTCCAGCGCATAGATGCCCTGGGGCAGCACCCGCTGCCCGGGGCTCTTGAAGATCAGCGAGAACTGATCGCGCCCGCCCGGCATGCGATGCAGGGGTTTCACTTCGACCAGATGCAGCGGAACGGCGCCGTCGGCCAGAACAAGACCGAATCGCTGGCCGAGCAGCGGCGAAAAATCCTCGTGAGTCAGCGAAGCCAGATCGTTGAAGTCAGCCATCGATGTTTGCCTTGGCATGTCCTGCCCGCGGACGCCATACCATGAACTCGTAAGGCCCCTCCTGCTCTCCCTCGGGCCGGAAGCCGAGGCGCAGGTACAGCCGCCGGGCCGGATTGAACGCCTCGACATTGATGCTCGCGGAACGCCCGGCGGCGGCGGCCTCCTCGATGACCGCCCGCATGAGCGCACCGCCGATGCCGCGGCCGCGATGATCCGGCAGCAGCGAGATGTCGACGACGCGATGGTCGCTAAGCCCCCGATGCAGGTAGATCCGTCCGATCGGCTCGCCGCAGCATTCGACGATGTCGAACTCGGCGTCGCTGTAGTGGGTGGAATAGTGGCGATCCTGCATGCGGAACTGATCGGCCAGGAAGCTGCGCTTGTCGGCATCGGTCCACGGCACGGGCAGCATCTCGTCCCAGCGCACCGATAGGTAGAGGCGTTCGAGGAAGCACCGGTCGGACGCTTCCTGGAGCCGCAGCCCAACGCCCATATCTACAAGAGCCGCCGGCAGCTGCAGCCGGCGGCTCGGCGTAGCGACGGCTTCGCTCATCCGCGTACCGGAAAGACGCCCGCAGTGCAGATGCAGAAGCGCACCGCCTGGTAGGGCATGCGGTTCTCGTGCGGCTGCCCGCCGCCGACGGCGGACAGCGCCTGCGGATGGAGCGTGGTATCCGGGGCGATGTTGGGAACCATTGCCTTGTAGCTGACGGCCGGCGCTACCGAATTGTCGATGATGTTGCTTCCGGGGCTGTCCTGAACCGATGGCTTGTAGTCCTTTGCCTGCGAATTGGAGACGCGTTGCATCGCGTGCGTGTGACTCGCCATCTTGTTGGCATCGATGGTCTCGCTGAGCGTGCCGCCCGTTTCGGCCAGGACATGGGTGACAGTTCCCCCCGTTGCGGCCCGCCCGACGCCGACGGGGACGCGGCCTTGCAAGTCGGGGACGTTGAACGTCGTCTGGTTGCCGCCGTAGAGATTCCCGATGACTGCGTAGAGCGCGCTGAACTGGCCTGCCGATAGGCCTGCGCCGTCGCAGTCCGCCCAATCCAAGGGCGGGAAGGTGTAGGTGAATGCGCGGATTTCGCCGATAAATGCATCGCTCATTTTCGATTCTCCTTGATCGGACCCGCGGCCTATTCCCGTTCGGGATAGAGGCCCGCTTCGATGCAGATGATGTAGTTGAGCGCCACGTAGGGCATCAGGTTCGGATGGGGCTGGCCGGCGCCGGCCGCTGCAATGGCCTGAGCACTGTACGGGGCCGTCGTCGGCGCCGCGGGCACCACCAGGTAGAACTGCGATGTGGACGGCACCTGGCCGAAGGTCAGCGTGGGCCCCGGCGCCGGAGACGTGGCGGCCGCAGGCGTCGCCTGCAGCGCATGGGTGTGCACCGGCAAATTGAGTTCCGCCAGGGACACCTGGTCCGCGCCGCCGAATTGCCCAATTTGGCGCTGCGTAACACCGACGCCCCGCCCTTGGCCGACGGGAACCCGGCCGCGGAAGTCGGGAAGAGCGAACTTCGATATGCCGTCGCCTCCGTAATACGTGCCGAGCAGCGAAAACAGCGGGGCGTAAGTCGCGATATCGAGTTGCGTGCCGTCGCAGAGATTCCAGTTCTGCGGGGCAAAGTTGCCGGCGAAGATGCGGATCTCGCCCAAAAAGGGAACGCTCATGATGTTCGTCCTTTCGTGTCAGTTGCGCGGCGGGTAGTAGCCCTGGGTCGCGATGCAGAAATTGATCACCTCGAAAGGCTGCATGTTCTCGTGTCCCGCATTGCCGCCCCCGCTGCCGATGGTCACGGCGTTAACGGCCTGCCACGTTCCGGGCGCCGCGTAGAGGCTGACGCTCGACGTCGGGGTCGACGGCTTGCCGAAAACCGCGTTGGTGGGCGCCGGCACGGTTCCCGCCAGGGTCGATGCGCGTACGGCATGCGTATGCGAGGGAATCTGGTCCTGCGTAAGGTTTACCGTCTCGACACCCGCTTTTTCGCCTATGCTGACCTGAACGGGAGGATTCGTCATGACGCCCTGCCCTCGCGGCACTCGCCCCTGCAAGTCGGGCAGCCCGAAGGTCGTCTTGCCGTCACCGCCGAAATTCGTCTGCAGCAGGCTGTAAAGCGCCGTGTTCTGGTTGATCTGCAGCAAGCTGCCGTCGCAAAGCGCCCAGCCCCGCGGCGGAAAGCTGAATGCGTACAACCGGATCTCGCCCAAGAAACAGTCACTCATGGCTTCTCCCGTGTCCGAAGGTCTACGAAAATTCATCACGCATATGACAGACGGCACGCACACTACTCCAACCGAAATTCCCATGCAACGATTACGTGCATTTCAATTCCGTGCGTATAATCGTCCGGCATGCGGCGTCTTCGACCGAAAGAACTGCCGATACAAGACGCTGCCGAGACACCGCGACGAGATTCAAGGTTCCACAGGGAGTCAGTCATGTCACACCGCTCGCCTCGCCGCCGCATCGCGGCAAGCCTTGCAACAACGCTCCTGCTGACGGGCTGCGCGATCACCCCCGAAGCGCTGCAACGCGACGAGCTTCGCCGCATCATCGAGAGCGACCAGGCCGCCGCCCGCCAGGGCATGCCGGAAGTGACCGCGCCGATCACGCTGCCCGAAGCCATTGCGCGTGCCCTCAAGTACAACCTCGAACATCGAACGCGGCTGTGGGAACAAACCCTCGCCGTCGGCCAGCTCGACGCCAGCCGCTTCGACATGCTGCCGAAGCTGATGGCCGACCTCGGCTACGTGAGCCGCAGCAACGATCCCGGCACATGGACGCCGGATAACAACAACAATCCCACCAACACGCGTGCGCCGGTCAGCTCCGACAAGACGCACAGCACCGTCGACCTCGGCCTGTCGTGGAGCATCCTCGACTTCGGCCTTTCCTATTACACGGCCAAGCAGAACGCCGACCGCGTGCTGATCGCGGCCGAGCACCGGCGCAAGGCGCTCCACACGCTGATCCAGAACGTGCGCATCGCCTTCTGGCGCGCCGCCAGCGCGCAGAAGCTCGCGCGCGAAGTCCGCGACACCATCGACCAGGCCGAAAAGGCGCTGGCCGATTCGCGCAAGCTCGCCGAGAGCCGCGGCAAGGCGCCCGCCGACGCGCTGCGCTACCAGCGCACCCTGCTGGAGAACCTGCGCACGCTCGAAACCGTCGAGCGCGAGCTGGCAGCGGCGCGCATCGAACTTGCCGGCCTGCTCAACCTGCCTCCCGGCGCAGCCTTCACGCTGGCCGAGCCCGACGGCGATCTCGCCAACCCCGGCCCGCTCGCGCTGCCGATCGAACGCATGGAGGAAATGGCGCTCGAGCACAACGCCGACCTGCGCGAGAACGTCTACAACGCCCGCATCGCGGCGACCGAGACGCGCAAGGCGCTGCTCAAGCTGTTCCCCAACCTGACGTTCAACCTCGCCAACAAGTACGACAACAACAGCTTCCTCGTGCATGACCGCTGGAACGAGACCGCCGCGCACGTCAGCTGGAACGTCTTCAACCTGCTGTCCGGGCCGTCGCAGATGAACATGGCGGAAAGCGCCGCCAAGGTCGCGGAAGCCAAGCGCATGACCATGCAGATGGCCGTGCTGACGCAGGTGCACCTGAGCGCGCGCCAGTACGAAACCGCCGTGCGTCTCTACAAGCGTTCCGACAACATCTGGAAGGTCGACGACGGCCTGCTCGAGTTCGCGCGCCAGGGCGTGGCCGCCGAAACCCAGAGCCAGCAGACGCTGGTCGCCAGCCGCACGGCGGCGATCCTTTCGCTGGTGCGCCGTTACCAGGCACTCGCGGCCGTCCACGAAGCGAGCAGCAAGCTCGAATCGACGCTCGGACTCGAGCCCCAGCTCGGCAGCCTCGACGAGATCCCGCTGGCGGACCTCACCGGAATCATCGACCGCTCGCTGCGGCAATGGCCGGGCAAAGCCGCTTCCGGCGACGGCGACGCCGCCACCAAACTCGCGGAAGGCCAGCCGGCGACGCGGCCATGAAAGCGGCCGGCACGTCCGGTAGGGTCGGCGTTGCGGCGCTGGTCCTGTTCGCGTCGTGCGCGAGCGCACAGACGAGTGTTCCCAAGCCCACCTCGCCCGGCGTAGCGCCGGCAATCAAGCCCGCATCCGCTCCCGCGCTCGACAAGTTCGAGATGCGCGCGCAACTCACCGCGCGCCGCTACACCACGCTCGCCGCCGAGATCGGCGCACGCATCAGCCGCATCGCGTTTCGCGAGGGCGACTCCTTCAAGGCGGGCCAGGTGCTGGCCAGCCTCGATTGCAGCCTGCAGGCCGCCAACCGCGACCGCGCGCGCGCCACGCTGGCCGCCGCGGAGAACACGCACAAGGGCAACCAACTGCTGGCGGAACACAAGGCCATCGGCAACGTCGAGCTGCGCACCTCGGCGATCGAGGTCGACAAGGCGCGCGCCGAACTCGCCTTCAACAACGCCACGCTTTCCAAGTGCAGCATCGCGGCGCCCTACAGCGGCCGCGTCGCCGAGCAGAAGGCGCGCGAGGGCCAGTACCTGCAGCCGGGACAAGCGATTCTCGACATCATCGACGACGGCCCGCTCGAACTCGAATTCATCGTGCCTTCGAGCTGGCTCGCGTGGCTCAAGCCCGAGCACAAGTTCCAGGTCGCCATCGACGACACGCGCAAGACCTACCCGGCCCGCATCCAGCGCGTCGGCGCACGGGTCGACCCGGTGATCCAGTCGGTCAAGGTCAGCGCCGTCATTGACGGCAGCTTCAAGGAACTCGTCGCCGGCATGAGCGGCAAGGTCGTGCTGGCGCCGCCGGCGGGGATGTAGCATGAGCGACATCGGCAATTCGCCCTTGCAAGACGTCATCGCCCAGGAACAACAAACGGCCAAGCCGACGCTCGTTCCCTCGCCGGGACTCGGCGCCTGGCTCGCCGAGACCGGCGGTACCCTCGCCTTCACCACCTATCAGTCGTCGCGCCTGTTCCTGATCGCCGCCGACCGCGAGGGCCGCGTCGACGCGCTCGAACGCATCATGGGCACCGCGATGGGCCTCGCCGTCGATGACCGCGGCTTCTGGATCGCCAATCAGCAGCAGGCGTGGCGCTTCGCGGACATCGGACCGCGGCGCCTGGGCGAGCGGGACTTCGATGCCGTCTACATGCCGCGCAAGGGGCATTTCCTCGGCCCCTGCGACGCCCACGACGTCCTCGGCAACGTTTCGTTTCGCGGCCGGCGCCACGAGCTGCTGTTTGCCAACACGCATTACAGCTGCGTCGCCTCGATCGACGACCACCACAACTTCCGGCCGGTATGGAAGCCGGATTTCGTCTCCGCGGTCTCGCTCGGCGACCGCTGTCACTTGAACGGCTTGTGCGCGCGCGACGGCGAGCTGGCCTACGTCACGCTTTGCGGGCGCAGCGACACGACCATCGGCTGGAAGCCGACGAAGCACGGCGGCGGCTGCGTCATCGAGGTCGCCACGGATCGCGTCGTGTGCGACGGCCTTTCGATGCCCCATTCGCCGCGTTGGCACGACGGCAGGCTGTGGCTGCTGAATTCCGGAACCGGCGACTTCGGCCATGTCGATCTCGCCACCGGCACATTCATCCCGGTCGGCCTCTGTCCCGGCTTCGCGCGCGGCCTCGCCTTCGTCGGCGGTTATGCCGTCATCGGCTTGTCCAAGCTGCGCGACAACACCTTCGCCGCCGGCCTTCCGGTGCTTGGACGCCTGGATTCCCAGCATATCCGGCAAACCTGCGGCTTGCTCGTCGTCGACCCGGCCAGCGGAAAGCTCGTCCATTGGCTCACCATCGAGGGGCCCGTCAGCGAGCTTTACGACGTCGCCTTCCTGCCTGGACGGCGGCGGCCGTTCACGCCGGGATTCAGCGAACCGACGCTGCACAGGCTGCTGGTCAGCGTTCCGGACGATGAATTTCCCTACCAAGAATTGCAGCCGGCAAATCATGACGCTTCACCGGCTACCGCGGACACCGCATCGCTGGCGCCCGCATCCTGAAGGAGATCGCCATGTCATCCCCGATTCCGCGCTCGCTCGTCCATGGCCGCCACCCCTTGCGTCTGCGCCGCACTGCGGCGGCGAGCGGCCTCATGGCCCTCGAACCGCGCATCATGTTCGACGGCGCCGCCGCCGCGGCCGTCGTCGACAAGGTGGTGGCGAACCCAGCGGCCGCGGGCACCGCCAAGACCGCGGATGCGGCGATTGCGGCGAAGCCGGCCGCCGATGCGCCGTTCGTCGTAGTACGCGGCGACATGGCGGCGCTGGACAAGGCCCCGGCCGGTACCCGCCACGAAGTCGTGGTGGTCGACGCCACGGTCAAGGACTGGCAGACGCTCGTCGCCGGCATGGATCCGTCCATCCCCGTCATCGTGCTGCATCCCGACGCGCAAGGCATGGGCGAACTGGAGGAACTGTCCGCCTTCCTTTCCCAGCACCACAATCTCGACGCCATCCACCTCGTCAGCGAAGGACGCACCGGTGCCCTGCTGCTGGGCAGCGAGCTCGTTTATGAGGGCGACTTGCAGGTTGCCAGCCCCTATCTGGCGGAAATCGGCGCCGCGCTCAAGCCCGGCGGCGACCTGCTGCTCTATGGCTGCTCGGTCGCGGGCGGCAGCGGCGGCAAACAGTTCGTCGACGATCTCGCCCGCACGCTGGGCAACGGCGTCGACGTCGCCGCCTCGACTGACCGGACCGGCCCCAGCGCCCTAGGCGGCGACTGGGACCTCGAGTATTCGACCGGCAACGTCGACACCGTGCTGCCATTCACCCTCGCAGGCATGCAGGACATCAGCCATTGCCTGGGCTGCGTGACCGGGAACATGGTCGCCGGAGCCACGCTTGTCAGCAACAACGAACCGGATTTCGTAAGCAAAACCACCGCGCTGCAACAGACCTACTCCTGGCAGCAGATCATCAACACGACCAACGCTGCGCACCACGTCGTAGTCGCCTACCAGGTGAACTACTTCAGCAGCAATTACATCTTCACCCGAACCGCAAATCTAGGGGGCACGGTCAACAGCGGCAATCAAATGGGGGTGGCTGACCTGGCCACCTACACCAATCTGTACCCGTGTACTCACGATTTCTTCCCGAACACCGCGCCCTCCTTCATCGGCGCCACGACCTTGGCCGTCCTGCCGAACAGCGGGGCGACCGACATCCGACCCCTGCTCCACGTCAGCGACAGCGACGGTTCGCAGACCGAAACCTGGACCCAGCAGACGGCGCCGGACCACGGCGGAAGCCTGAGCTTCAGCGGACCCGACAACACGGCCCCTTCGGGAAGCACCGACATCACCCCCGGCGGCACCATCACCTATACGCCGGCAGCCGGATTCACCGGAATCGAAACCTTCACCGTCAAGGTCGACGACGGCAACGGCGGCACCGCTACCCGCACCATCACGGTCACCGTCAATGCCGCGCCGACAGGGCTGGGCGATGTCACGCTCGCCGCCGTGGCGGAGGACACGGCATCTCCCGCTGGCGCCGCCATCAACACGCTCTCGGGCCTCAACTTCCAGGATACGGGTACCGGCGCCTCGCTTTCCGGCGTGGCCGTCGTCGGCAACACGGCAGACAGCGGCACGCAAGGCGCCTGGCAATACAGCACCAACGGCGGCACCAACTGGTTCGCCGTCGGCACCGTGGGCGACGGCGCCAATGCGCTCGCCTTGTCGGCCGGCACCCTGGTCCGCTTCGTGCCGGTGGCGAACTACTACGGCACACCCGCCTCGCTCACGGTACGCGCGGTGGACAATAGCTACACAGGCAGCTTCAGCACCACTGCAGGCAGCGAGAGTCGGGTCACCCTCAATACGACCAGCAACGGCGGGACAACGGCCATTGCGGGCAGCACCAATGCGATCGGCACCTCCATTACGGCGGTCAACGACGCGCCGGTCGTCGGCGCGTCCGGTGGCACCACGGCGTTCACCGAAGGCAACAACGCCGCGTCGACACCCGTCGCCGTCGATGCCGGCCTCACCGTTGCCGACGTCGACAATGCGACACTCGCCTCGGCCACCGTCTCAATCACGGCCAATTTCCAGAGTGGACAGGACGTGCTCGCCTTCACCAACGACGGCAGCACCATGGGCAACATCGGCGGCTCCTACAACGCCGGCACCGGCGTCCTGACCCTGACCTCCTCTGGCGCCAGCGCGACGCTCGCCCAATGGCAGGCGGCCCTGCGCAGTATCACCTACACCAACACTTCCGACAGCCCGAACACCTCGGCGCGGACGGTGAGCTTTGCGATCAACGACGGCGCCGCGACCGGCAATACGGCCACCAAAAACGTCTCGGTGACGGCCGTGAACGACACTCCGGTCGTCGGCATGTCCGGCGGCACCACCGCATTCACGGAAGGCGACAACGTAAATTCCACTCCGGTCGCCGTCGATGCCGGTCTTACGGTCAATGACCTCGACAACGGCACACTGTCCTCGGCTACCGTCTCGATCACCACCAATTTCCAGAGCGGGCAGGACGTGCTCGCCTTCACCAACGACGGCAGCACCATGGGCAACGTCGGCGGCTCCTACAACGCCGGCACCGGCGTCCTGACGCTAACCTCCACCGGCGCCAGCGCCACCCTTGCCCAATGGCAGGCGGCCCTGCGCAGCGTGACCTACACCAACTCCTCGGACAGCCCGAATACCTCGACGCGAACCGTGAGCTTCGTGCTCAACGACGGCACGGCCAACGGTAACACGGGCACCAAGGACGTATCTGTGACCGCCGTCAACGACACACCAACGATCGCGACCAACGCCGGGCTCACCGTGCTCGAGGGCGCCACCGACACGATCACGACGGCGGCCCTGTCAATTTCCGACCTCGACACGGCGGCGACCAGCCGCACGCTGACGATCGGCACGGCGCCCGCGCACGGCACGCTCTACAAGTCCGGAATCGCGATGACGGCGGGCAGCACGTTCACGCAGGACGATATCGCCAACAACCGCATCAGCTACACGCACGACGGCGGCGAGACCACCGCCGACAGCTTCACGTTCACCGTCAGCGACGGCGCCGGCGGCACCATCGGCGCCACGACCTTCAATCTGTCCATCACGCCGGTCAACGACGCACCGACGGTTGCCGCCGGCGGCACCCTCGCTTATACGGAAGGCAGCAGCGCCGCGGCCATCGACGGCACGGTGACGCTCGCCGACGCCGACAATGCCACGCTGGCCAGCGCTGCCGTCACGCTCAGCAGCGGGTTCAGCACCGGGGACGTACTGGGCTTCACCAACCAGAACGGCATCACCGGAAGCTACAACGCCGGCACCGGCGTCCTCACGCTGACGGGGGCTGCGAGCATCGCCAACTACCAGGCCGCGCTGCGCTCGGTGACTTTCCGCAGCACGTCGAACGATCCGACCGCGGTCTCCGCCAGCCGCACCATCACCTGGCTGGTGAGCGACGGCGCGCTGGCGGGAGCGGCGACGTCGACCATCAACATCACTGCCGTCAACAACGCTCCGGTTGCCACCGCGGGCGGCACGCTCTCCTACACCGAAAACGGCGCCGCGGCCGCCATCGACGGCACCTTGACGCTCAGCGATGCCGATGACACGCAGCTCACCGGCGCCACGGTCAGCATCGGCAGCGGCCTCACCAGCGGCGACCTGCTGGGCTTCACCAACCAGAACGGCATCAGCGGCAACTACAACGCCGGCACCGGCGTGCTGACGCTGACCGGTACCGCAAGCGTCGCCAACTACCAGACGGCCCTGCGCTCCGTGACCTTCAGCAGTTCCTCGGACAACCCGACCGCGACCGCCGCCAGCCGCAGCGTCTCCTGGAGCGTCACCGACGCCAACAGCGACGGCGCCGGCGCGCAGACCAGCAGCTCCGTCACTTCGACGGTCAACATCACGGCCGTCAACGACCTTCCCGTCGTGGCCAATCTCAACGGCGACAACATAAGCTTCAGCATCGGCGGAAGCGCGGTGCAGCTCGATGCCGCGAGTAATGCCACCGTGAGCGACCCCGATTCCGCCAACTTCAACGGCGGCAGCGTCAGCGCCAGCATCAGCGCCAACGGACAGGCGGCGGAAGACCTCCTCTCAGTGGCCAACGTCGGCGGCATCACGGTTTCCGGCGCCAACGTCAGCGACGGCGGCACCGTCATCGGCACCTGGTCCGGCGGCAGCAACGGCACGGCCCTCGTGATCGCGCTGAACACCAACGCGACGCCAGCGCGCGTCCAGGATCTGGTGCGCGCCCTCCAGTACCAAGATACCGACGCGGGAACCGTCAACACGGCGAGCCGCACGGTCGCCGTCACGGTCAACGACGGCAGCGGCACATCGGCGACCCAGAACGTCACCGTCGGCCTGGTGCGCGCGCCGATCATCGACCTCAACGGCGCGGCCGCCGGTTCCGGCTATGGCACGACCTTCACCGAAGGCGGCGGCGCGGTGGCAATCGCGGATGCCGCGGCGTCCATCAGCGACGACGGCACCATCGACCTCATGACGGTCACCGTCACCAACCTCAAGGACGGGGTTGCCGAAAGCCTGTCCTCGACGCTTGGCAGCGGCGTGCAGACCGTCGGCGGACAGAGCGTCACCATCGGCGCCTACAACAGCGCCACCGGCAGCCTGACGATCACCGGGACGCACATCACGGCGGCCAACATGGCGACCGTGCTGCAGTCGATCCGCTACAACAACACATCCGATGCGCCGGATACGACGGCAAGATCGATCGCGGTCAGCGCCACCGACAACGACGGCAACGCCGGAAACGCGTCGACCACGACCCTCGCCGTCGCGGCCACCAACGATGCGCCGACGGTCACCGTCCCAGGTTCGATCAACGTAACGGAGGATGTCGCGAGCGCCATCACCGGCATCAGCTTCGCCGACGTCGACGCGGGCGGCGGCACGGTGACCGCCACGCTGGGCGTCGATTCCGGCACGCTGGCCGCGGCGAGCGGCGGCGGCGTCACCGTCGGCGGCAGCGGTACCGCCAGCCTCACGCTCAGCGGAACCGTCGCCAACATCAACGCCTTCATTTCCGGCAGCCACGTCAGCTTCACCACGGCCGCCGACGCCACAGCCAGCGTCACGCTCACGGCGTCGATCGACGACGGCGGCAATACCGGCTCCGGCGGCGCCAAGTCCGCGTCCGACACCACGACCTTCAGCGTCTCCGCCGTCAACGACGCGCCGACCATCGCCGCGCCTGCTTCGATCAATGTTGCCGGCGCCGGCGCGCCGATCACGGGACTCGTCTTTGCCGACGTCGACGCAGGCGGAGGCAGCGTGACCGTCACGCTCGGCGCCAACTCGCTCGGCACGCCGACCGGCAGCCTGTCGGCTACCAGCCACGGCGGTGTGACGGTTGGCGGCAACGGCACGCCGAACATGACATTGACCGGAAGCATCGCCGACATCAACGCCTTCATCGCCGGCGGCGGCGTCACCTTCGACAACACTGCAAATCTCGCCACGCCGTTCACTCTGGCCGTCGGCATCGACGACGGCGGGAATACGGGTTCCGGCGGCGCGAAGTCCGCCGCCTGCACGATCGTCCTGACGCCGAACACGGCGCCAACAGCCGCCGGCGGCACGATAACCCTCTCGCAGAACGGCAGCTATACCTTCGGCGTCGCCGACTTCCACTTCTCCGACGCCGATGCCGGAGACGCGCTGCAGCAGGTCAAGATCACCGGCCTGCCGACGCAGGGTGTCTTGATGCTCGACGGGGCGACAGTCAGCAGCGGCCAGGTCATCGCGGTGGCCGACATCACAGCCGGCAAGCTCAAGTACCAGGCCGAGACCGGCGGCATCGGGGACCTCTACGCGAGCTTCCAATTCAAGGTGGGCGACGGCAAGAGCTTCTCCGACGCGGCCTATACGATGGCGGCCGGGAACACCGCGCCCACCGGCGCGGACGGCACGATCGGCCTATGGCAGAACGGCAGCTACACTTTCGCGGCCGCCGACTTCCACTTCTCCGATGCGGATGCCGGAGACACGTTGCAGCAAGTCCAGATCACCAGCGTGCCGACGCACGGCGCGTTGACCCTCGACGGCGTCGCGCTCGGCAGCGGCCAGATCGTCACGCAAGCCGACATCGCCGCCGGCAAACTCAAGTTTGTGCCGGCGACGGGCGGCAGCGGCGACGGCTATGCCACCTTCCAATTCAAGGTCGGCGACGGCAAGAGCTTCTCCAACGCGGCCTATACGATGACCGCCAACGTCACGGCGCTTCCGCCGTTGCAGCCGCTGCCTCCACCGATCGAACCGCCGCGTGTCGAGCCGCCGCCGGCGCCGCCGTGGATTCCGCCCGCGCCCCTGCCTCCGCCCGAGGCGCTCTCGCATCCGATCGAACCGCCGGTCGTTCCTTCCGGCGACACGACGGGGGGACGCGGAGATATCGGACTGCCGCCCGCTCCTCCGCCGCGGCCGCAGACCGAGACGGGCAGCCCGCCGCTCACCCGTTCCGACGGCTTCCAGGTCCCGGTGCTGCGCTCCGGCGGCGGCGGCGCCGAGCCGACGCTGCTGATCGTGCGGCCCATGGCGGACCAGTCCGTAGGCGCAAGCTCGCCGATCATCAGCATCCAGGTGCCGCACGACGTCTTCGCGCACACCAGCGCCGACGCCACGATCGCGCTGAGCGCGAGCCTCGCCGACGGGCGCGCCTTGCCCGGCTGGCTGCATTTCGACCCCGTGCGCGGCACGTTCGAAGGTGTCGTGCCCCCTGGCTTGCGCGGAGACTTCACGATCCGGCTGACGGCCATGGACAACCAGGGCCACCGCGTCGTCACGACCTTCCACATCCGCGTCGGCGCATCGGGCGACAGCCTGCCCGACCGCGGCGGCCCGCGCGCCGCCGTCGGCAAGCCGTCGCTGGCGGCACAGTTCGACCGCTTCGGCATGACGGCGCGCAATGCCGGCACCGACAAGCTGGTGGCGACGGCGCGCCAGGCCGGGGCGCAGCGTCCGGGTAGCGCAGCGCGAGCATGACCGACACAGGCAGCGGCGCGCCGTCGTCCGAAGGCCTCGCGACGCTGGCGCGGCTGCTGCATCTCGCGCGGCGAGCGCGCGACGTTGGCTCCGCGGCCGAACTCGGCTTCATCGCCGTCAACGAGACGCGCGATCTCGTCCCCTACCGGCAGGCCGTGCTGTGGGAAGAGGGCCGAGGCGCCGTCGCGCTTTCTGGCGTGGTGTCACCGGAAGCCAACGCGCCCTATCTGCTCTGGCTCAAGCGCACCCTGCACGCGCTCGCCGAGTCCGCACCGGCCGGGATCCCGACGGCGACGCGCCTGTTCGAAGCCGCCGATCTTCCGGCAGACGAAGCGACGGAATGGGCCGACTGGCTGCCGCCGCACGCCCTCTGGCTGCCCTTCGATGCCGCCGGTTGCCGCGGCGGATGGCTGCTGGCGCGCGACGATGCGTGGAGCGAAGCGGAAGTGGCGCTGCTGTCCGAATGGATCGCCCTTTGGGCGCAGGCTTGGGCGCTCCGGCATGTCGACATGCCGCAGACGCATTGGCGGGCGATGCTCGGCAAGCTGCTCGCATGGCGCCCTCGGCGCCAGGACTTCATCGCACTGCGCAGCCGGCTCGAGACTCTGCGCGAGCGCGAGACCTGGCGACAGCTCGGGCGCTGGTTATGGACCACGCGCCGCGGGCGGATCGTCCTCGGCGTCGCCGCCGTCCTGCTGTTCCCGGTGCGGCTATCGGTGCTGGCGCCCGGGCAGCTGGTGCCGGCAGACCCGGCCGTCATCCGCTCGCCGATGGACGGCATCGTCGACCACGTGCTGGTGCAGCCCAATCAGCACGTCAAGGCCGGCGACGCGCTGCTGGAGTTCGACCGCATCACGCTGACCAGCCGCCTCGAAGTGGCGCGCCAGGGGCTGGCGACCGCCGAGACCGAGTATCGCCAGTTCGCGCAGCAGGCGGTCACCGACTCGAAGAGCAAGGGGCAGATGGCCGCGCTGCAGGGCCGCATCGAGGAGAAGCGCGCCGAAGCGGCCTATCTCGATGCGCTCAACCAGCGCTCGATGCTGACCGCGCCGCGCGACGGCATCGCGCTGATCGACGAACCCGCCGAATGGGCCGGGCGCCCGGTCACCGCGGGAGAACGCATCATGATGGTGGCCGACGAGCACGCAGCGGAGATAGAGGCCTGGCTGGCGCCGGCCGACATGATCGAGCTGCCCGAGGCGGCATCGGTCACGATCTATCTCAACACGCGGCCGCTGTCTCCCGTCGACGGCCGCGTCCGCTATGCCGCGCACGAGGCGCAGGTGCAGCCGGAGGGGGGCTATGCCTACCGGCTGCGCGCCGCGCTGGCGCCAGGCGAAACGGCACCGCGCATCGGCCTGAAGGGCTCGGTCAAGGTCTCGGGCCATTTCGTGCCGCTGGTCTACTGGGTGCTGCGCAAGCCGCTCGCCGCCGCGCGCGCCTTCGTGGGGCTCTGATGGAACAGGCGCAGTCAC
>DASVZD010000415.1:0-7023 GCA_036391815.1 Rhodocyclaceae bacterium | reverse complement strand
GAGCCGATCATCCTCAAGCCCCTGCCGGGGCTGCCCGTCATCCGCGACCTGATCGTGGACATGACGCTCTTCTTCAAGCAGTACCACTCGGTGAAGCCGTATCTCGTCAACGACGAGCCGCCGCCCGAGACGGAGCGGCTGCAGTCGCCCGACGATAGGGAGGAGCTGAACGGCCTGTACGAATGCATCCTCTGCGCATGCTGCTCGACGTCGTGCCCGTCGTTCTGGTGGAACCCCGACAAGTTCGTCGGTCCGGCCGGCCTGCTGGCGGCCTACCGCTTCATCGCCGACACGCGCGACCAGGCGACCAGCGAACGGCTCGACAACCTTGACGATCCGTACCGCCTGTTCCGTTGCCACACCATCATGAACTGCGTCGATGTCTGCCCGAAGGGACTCAACCCGACGAAGGCGATCGGCAAGATCAAGGACATGATGGTCAAGCGGGCCGTTTGAGCATGAACGAACAACAGCGCCTTCGCCGCGAAAGACTCAAGTGGCATTGCCGGCGGGCGCTGCTGGAGCTGGACATCGTCTTTCAGCGCTTCTGGCAGGCGCGGGGAGACGAGTTGGACGATGCCACCGCGACGCAGCTGGAGCGGTTGCTCGAGTTGGAAGACCACGACTTGTGGGACCTGATCAGCGGACGCACGACGACAGAAGATGCGCCGCTGAGAAGCCTGGTCGAGAGCCTGCGCGGGCCAAGCGCGGCGACGGCCGACACTAAATAGATCGCAGAGGGAAACCAAGATGACCACGCAACGCACCGCAACCCTGACCATCGACGGCAACAGCGCGGAGTTCCCCGTTTACTCGGGCAGCCTCGGCGCCGATGTGGTGGATATCCGCAGCCTCTACGCCAAGACCGGGACCTTCACCTTCGATCCCGGCTTCATGTCCACGGCGGCCTGCAAGTCCTCGATCACCTACATCGACGGCGACAAGGGCGAGCTGCTCTACCGCGGCTATCCGATCGAGCAACTGGCCGTCGAGTGTGACTTCCTCGAGACCTGCTACCTGCTGCTCAACGGCGAGCTGCCGAACGCCGGGCAGAAGACCGAGTTCGACAACGTCATCAAGCACCACACGATGGTGCATGAGCAGCTGATCAAGTTCTATTCGGGATTCCGCCGCGACGCGCATCCGATGGCCGTGCTGGTCGGCGTGGTGGGCGCCCTGTCGGCGTTCTACCACGACGCCATGGACGTCAGCGACGAGTACCACCGCCGCGTCTCGGCGCACCGCCTGATCGCCAAGCTGCCGACCATCACGGCGATGGCCTACAAGTACGGTCGCGGCGAGCCCTTCATGTATCCGCGCAACGAGCTTTCCTACACCGCCAACTTCATGCACATGATGTTCGGCACGCCGTGCGAGAAGTACGAGCCGAATCCCGTGCTGGTGCGCGCGCTCGACCGCATCCTGATCCTGCACGCCGACCACGAGCAGAACGCCTCCACCTCGACCGTCCGCCTGGCCGGCTCCTCCGGCGCCAATCCGTTCGCCTGCATCGCCGCCGGCATCGCCTGCCTGTGGGGCCCGGCGCACGGCGGCGCCAACGAGGCCTGCCTGGAGATGCTCGAGGAAATCCACGACGTCTCGCGCATCGGCGAGTACATCAAGCGCGCCAAGGACAAGAGCGACAGCTTCAAGCTGATGGGCTTCGGGCACCGCGTCTACAAGAACTTCGACCCGCGCGCCAAGCTGATGCGCGAGACCTGCCACGAGGTGCTGAACGAACTGGGACTGCACGACGACCGCCTGTTCAAGCTGGCGCTGGCGCTCGAGAAGATCGCGCTGGAGGACGAGTACTTCGTCGAGAAGAAGCTCTACCCGAACGTCGACTTCTACTCGGGCATCGTGCAGCGGGCGCTCGGCATCCCGACCCAGCTGTTCACCGGCATCTTCGCCATGGCGCGCACGGTCGGCTGGATCGCGCAATGGAACGAGATGATTTCCGATCCGGACCAGAAGATCGGCCGCCCGCGCCAGCTCTACACGGGAGCCACGCACCGCAGCGTGCCGTCCATCGACAAGCGTTGAACCCGACAACAACACGGGGGGCGGCACGCATCGCTCCCCGCTCCCCATCGAGGAGGTGCTCAGTATGATGAAGCAACTGCTGTCCAACTCGTACCTGTTCGGCGCCAATGCGCCATTCATCGAGGAACTGTACGAGAACTACCTGGTGAACCCGGGCGCCGTGGAACCCGCCTGGCGCGATTATTTCGACAAGCTGTCCAACCTCCCGGGCGCCGGCAACTACACCGGGCCGGACGTCGCCCACATGCCGGTCATCAACTCCTTCGCCATCCGCGCGAAGGAAGGCACGCTGCATACTCCCCCGCGCAGCACCGCGCCCAACGAGGCGCAGGTCAAGGTGCTGCAGCTGATCAATGCCTACCGCTTCCTCGGCAACCGCTGGGCGAACCTGGATCCGCTCAAGCGTCAGGAACGTCCCAACCTCGCCGAGCTCGAACCGTCGTACTACGGCTTCACCGAGGCCGACCTCGGGCAGACCTTCCGCACCGGCTCTTTCGTCGGGCTGTCCGAGTCCGCCACGCTGCGCGAGATCCTGGAAGCCTGCCGCCAGGCCTATTGCGGCACTATCGGCGCCGAGTACATGTACCTGTCAGAGGTCGCGCAGAAGCGCTGGATCCAGGCGCGCCTCGAGCCGGCCCGCGGTGCGCCGGCCTTCGACGCCGACGCCAAGAAGCGCTTCCTCGGCCGGCTGACGGCGGCCGAGACGCTCGAGCGCTACCTGCATACGCGCTACGTCGGCCAGAAGCGCTTCTCGCTGGAAGGCGGCGAATCGCTGATCGTGGCCATGGATCAGTTGATCCGCGTCGCCGGCGGTCTCGGCGTGCAGGAAATGGTGATCGGCATGGCCCACCGCGGCCGCCTCAACGTCCTGGTCAACACGCTCGGCAAGCAGCCCAAGATGCTCTTCGAGGAGTTCGAGGGCAAGAAGACCCAGGTGCTGTCGGCCGGCGACGTCAAGTACCACATGGGCTATTCGTCCGACGTCGGCACGCCGGCCGGGCCGGTGCACCTGACGCTGGCCTTCAACCCCTCGCACCTCGAGATCGTGAACCCGGTGGTCGCCGGATCGGTGTATGCGCGCCAGGTGCGGCGCGGCCCGGGCGGCAAGCAGCAGGCCTTGCCGGTGCTGATCCACGGCGACGCCGCCGTCGCGGGCCAGGGCGTCAACCAGGAGATGCTCAACTTCTCGCAGACGCGCGGCTACGGCACCGGCGGCACGGTGCATATCGTCGTCAACAACCAGATCGGCTTCACTACCTCCGACCTGCGCGACTACCGCTCGTCGCTTTACTGCAGCGACATCTTCAAGATGGTGGAGGCGCCGATCTTCCACGTCAATGGCGACGATCCCGAGGCGGTCGCCTTCGTCACGCAGATGGCGATGGAGTTCCGTCAGGAGTTCGGCAAGGACGTGGTGATCGACATCGTCTGCTATCGCAAGCTCGGCCACAACGAGCAGGACGAGCCGATGGTGACCCAGCCGCTGATGTACAAGAAGGTGGCCCAGCATCCGGGCACCCGCAAGCTCTACGCCGCCAAGCTGGCCGCGCAGGGCGTGATCGGCGCTGACGATGCCGATCGGATGATCAAGGACTATCGCGCGGCGCTCGACGAGGGGCGCCACCTGGTCGACCCGGTGATCTCCGACTTCAAGAGCAAGTTCAAGATCGACTGGACGCCGTACGTCAATGTTCCGTACACCGAGAAGTGCGACACCACGGTGGCCAAGGCGGAACTGCAGCGCCTGGCGCAGCGGCTCACCGAGATTCCGGCGAACTTCACGCTGCATCCGCGCGTGCAGAAGATCATCGACGACCGCAAGCTGATGGGCGAGGGCAAGCTGCCGATCGACTGGGGCATGGCGGAGAACCTCGCCTATGCGACGCTGGTGTCGGCCGGCCACGCCGTTCGGCTTTCGGGCGAGGACGTCGGCCGCGGCACCTTCTTCCACCGCCACGCCGCGCTGCACGACCAGCATCGCGAGAAGTGGGACGAGGGCACCTACTGGCCACTCCAGCACGTGCAGGACAACCAGGCGCGCTTCATGTGCTTCGACTCCGTGCTGTCGGAAGAGGCGGTGCTGGCGTTCGAATACGGCTACGCCACGGCGACGCCAAACGAACTGATCATCTGGGAAGCGCAGTTCGGCGACTTCGCCAACGGCGCCCAGGTGGTGATCGACCAGTTCCTCTCGTCGGGCGAGGCCAAGTGGGGCCGCGGCTGCGGCCTGGTGATGCTGCTGCCGCACGGCTACGAGGGGCAGGGCCCCGAGCATTCGTCGGCGCGCATCGAACGCTACATGCAGCTTTCCGCCGAGTTCAACTGGGAGGTCTGCTACCCGTCGAACGCCGCGCAGATCTTCCACCTGCTGCGCCGCCAGATGCTGCGCAAGCAGCGCAAGCCGCTCGTCGTCATGACGCCGAAGTCGCTGCTGCGCCACAAGGATGCGACCTGCTCGCTCGACGACCTGGCCAACGGCACGTTCCAGACCATCATCGGCGACGCCGAGCTTGCCGACCCGAAGAAGGTCACGCGCGTCGTGGTGTGCACCGGCAAGGTGTTCTTCGACCTGCTGGCCGCGCGGCGCGACAAGAAGGTGGATGACGTGGCGCTGATCCGCGTCGAGCAGCTCTACCCGTTCGACGACCGTCGCCTGGCGGATGAGCTCAAGCGCTACCCCAACTTCAAGGAGCTGATCTGGTGCCAGGAGGAGCCGCAGAACCAGGGCGCCTGGTACGCCAAGCACCACCGGCTGGAGCCGCTGCTCAAGAAGGGGCAGACGCTGGCCGTGGTGTCGCGGCCGGCATCCGCTTCGCCGGCGGTCGGCTACGCCGCCATGCACCTGCTGCAGCAAAAAGAAATCGTGAATGCCGCCCTCGGCATCAAAGAATAAACCCCTCCGGGAGACATCATGCTCATCGAAGTCAAGGTACCCCAGCTCTCCGAATCGGTCGCCGAAGCGACGCTGGTCAGCTGGCACAAGAAGGAAGGCGAGGCCGTCGCGCGCGACGAGAACCTGATCGACATCGAGACCGACAAGGTCGTGCTGGAATTGCCGGCGCCCGAAGACGGCGTCCTGGTGAAGATCATCAAGGGCAACGGCCAGGCCGTCGCGTCCGGCGAGATCATCGCGCAGATCGACACCGAGGCCAAGCCGTCTGCCGCACCGGCGGCGAAGGAAGCGGCCCCGGCGGCTGCCGCCAAGGCGGCGCCGGCGCCGGCAGCACCGGCCGGCGTGGGTCCTGCCGCACGCAAGGCGCTGGCCGAGAAGGGCATCGACGCCTCGATGGTGACCGGCACCGGTCCCGGCGGCCGCGTCACCAAGGCCGACGCCCTCGGCATCACGGCACCCGCCGCGCCGGCTCCGGCCAAGCCGGGCCCGACCACCATGCCCTCCATGCCGGCGGCCCGCCCGTCGCTGCCCGATCCCAACGTCGTCAGCGCCGACGCCATCATCGCCGAGCGCACCGAGCAGCGCGTGCCGATGAGCCGCCTGCGCGCCCGCGTGGCCGAACGCCTGGTGCAGTCGCAGTCCACCAACGCCATCCTCACCACGTTCAACGAAGTGAATATGGCGCCGGTGATGGACCTGCGCAACAAGTACAAGGACAAGTTCGAGAAGGAGCACGGCGTCAAGCTCGGCTTCATGTCCTTCTTCGTCAAGGCGGCCGTGGCGGCGCTGAAGAAGTACCCGGTGCTCAACGCCTCGGTGGATGGCAACGACATCGTCTATCACGGCTACTTCGACATCGGCATCGCCGTCGGCTCGCCGCGCGGCCTCGTCGTGCCGATCCTGCGCGACGCCGACCAGATGAGCCTGGCGCAGATCGAGAAGAAGATCGCCGAGTTCGGCGCCAAGGCCAAGGACGGCAAGCTCTCCCTCGAGGAACTCACCGGCGGCACCTTCTCGATCTCCAACGGCGGCGTGTTCGGCTCGATGCTGTCGACGCCGATCATCAATCCCCCGCAGTCGGCGATCCTCGGCATCCACGCCACCAAGGACCGGCCGGTGGTGGAGAACGGCCAGATCGTCATCCGCCCGATCAACTACCTCGCCATGTCGTACGACCATCGGATCATCGACGGCCGCGAGGCGGTGCTCGGCCTGGTCACCATGAAGGAGGCGCTCGAGGATCCGGCGCGCCTGCTGCTGGACATCTGAGGAGGCGGCCATGGCGAACAAGCAATTCGACGTCGTCGTCATCGGCGGCGGCCCCGGCGGCTACGTGGCCGCCATCCGCGCCGCGCAGCTCGGCTTCAACACGGCCTGCGTGGAATTCGAGTCCTTCGCCGACCCGAAGGGCGAGGTGCGGCTGGGCGGCACCTGCCTCAACGTCGGCTGCATTCCCTCGAAGGCGCTGCTGCGCTCGTCTGAGCTGTTCGACGAAGCCAGCCACGGCTTCGTCATGCACGGCATCTCGGCGAGCGACGTCAAGATGGACGTCGGCACGATGATCCGCCGCAAGGACAACATCGTCACGCAACTCACCGGCGGCATCAAGGGCCTGTTCAAGAAGAACAAGGTCACGCTGCTGGCCGGCCGCGGCAGCTTTGCCGGCCGCGAGAACGAGCGCTGGCTGGTCCAGGTCGCGGCCAAGGACGGCAGCAGCGAAGTCGTCGAAGCCAAGCACGTCATCGTCGCCACCGGCTCCAGCCCGCGCCACCTCGAAGGCATCCCGGTCGACAACAAGGTGATCTGCGACAACGTCGGCGCCCTGGCCTTCGACTCGGTGCCCAAGCGCCTCGGCGTCATCGGCGCCGGCGTCATCGGCCTGGAACTCGGTTCGGTATGGAAGCGCCTCGGTTCGGACGTCACCATCCTCGAAGCGCTGCCCGATTTCCTCGGCGTCGCCGATGCGGCAGTGGCCAAGGAAGCCTGGAAGGTGTTCACCCAGAAGCAGGGGCTGAAGATCAGCCTCGGCGTCAACATCCATTCGGTCAAGCAGGACAAGAAGGGCGTGACCGTCGAATACGACATGG
>DASVZD010000414.1:0-15991 GCA_036391815.1 Rhodocyclaceae bacterium | reverse complement strand
CTAATCGAATATTTGATTCGAATCGCGACTAACCCCAACGACCTCGTCCTCGACTCCTTCCTCGGCTCGGGCACCACTGCGGCCGTCGCGCACAAGATGGGCCGGCGCTACATCGGCATCGAGATGGGCGAGCATGCGGTCACGCATTGCCTGCCGCGCCTGCAGAAGGTCGTCGAAGGCGAGCAGGGCGGCATCTCGCAGGCGGTCGGCTGGCAGGGCGGCGGGGGGGTTCGCTTCTTCAAACTCGGCCAGCCGGTGTTCCTGCCCGACGGCGGCATCAATCCGGAAATCCGCTTCGACACGCTGGCGGCCTGGGTCTGGTACCAGGAGACGCGCACGCCCTGGGATGCGGCCAGCGGCGCCCGCCCGGGCACGCCGCTGCTAGGCGTTTTCGAGGGCACGGCTTATGCGCTGCTCTACAACGGCATCCTCGGCGACCGCCGGCCGGCGGGGGGCAATGTGCTGACTTCGGCGGTGCTCGCCGCGCTGAAGGCGCTGCTGCCCGAGCATCGCGGCCCATGGGTGGTGTTCGGCGAATCCAGCCGGCTGTCGCCGCCGCGGCTGCGCGCCGCCAATCTGCGCTTCAGGCAAATCCCCTACGAGATCAAGGCGCGCTGACATGCTCGAACTCAAACGCTACCAGCGGGAAGCGCTCGATGCGCTGGCCCTGTTCTTCGATCTGGCGCGCGGCGCGACCGACGAGGCGGCGCTGGACGCCGCCTTCCGGCAGGCGCTGCTCGAACAGGAGATCGCCACGGACGCGATCCCGCCCTATCTCTCGCAAGGCTTCGGCACGACGCCTTACGTCTGCATCCGAATTCCGACGGGCGGCGGCAAGACGCTGCTCGGCACCCATGCGGTGGCGACGGCGGCGCGCCATTTCACCGGCGAACGATGCCCGCTGGCGCTGTGGCTGGTGCCGACCAACACCATTCGCCAGCAGACGCTGACGGCGCTGCGTACGCCGGGCCACCCTTACCGCGAGGCGCTGGAGAAGCATTTCGGCGTCGACGGGCTGCGCGTGATCGACATCGCCGAATGCGAGCAGTTGCGGCAGCAGGACTTCGGCGCCAAGACCATCGTCGTGGTCGGCACGCTGCAGACGCTGCGCGTCGACGACACCTCGGGCCGCGACGTCTATGCCTACAAGGAAGCCTTCGACCCGCACTTCGCGCGGGCGCCGGAACTGCCGGGATTCGAGCGCGTCGAGGAGAAGGATCTCGATGCCCAGCCTTTCCTGACCCGTGCCGATCTGGGCAAGGTGAAGCGGAGCTTCGCCAACCTGCTCTACTGGCACCGGCCGGTGGTGATCATCGACGAGGCGCACAACGCGCGCACGCCGCTCTCGTACGACAGCTTCGCGCGCCTGCGCCCCGCCGCGCTGATCGAGATGACGGCAACCCCGCTGCGTCGCGGCGAGCACCGCAGCAACGTGCTGTACCACGTCTCGGCCGAGGAATTGAAGGCCGAGCAGATGATCAAGCTGCCGATCGTGCTGCAGGCGCATCCCAACTGGCAGGAGGCGGTACGCGATGCGCTGCTGACGCGCAAGAAGCTGGCGGCCGAAGCGCTCGCCGAACCGGACTACCTGCGCCCCATCCTGCTGCTGCAGGCGGAAGACAAGGCCGGCGAGGTGACCGTCGACAAGCTGCGCACGCACCTGATCGAGCAGGAGCACGTCGAGGCGTCGCGCATCGCCATCGCCACCGGCAGCCAGCGCGAGCTGGACGGCATCGACCTGTTCGACCCGGCCTGCCGCATCGAGGTCGTCATCACGGTCGAGGCGCTCAAGGAAGGGTGGGACTGCTCGTTCGCCTACGTGTTCTGCTCGCTGCAGAAGGTCGGTTCCAGCCGCGACATGGAGCAGTTGCTCGGCCGCGTGTTGCGCATGCCCTATGCGAGACGGCGGCAGAGCGAACTGCTCAACCGCGCTTACGCCCATGTCGCCGACGCGCGCACCGCGGAGGTCGCCAACACGCTGGCCGACAGGCTGGTGGCGATGGGCTTCGAGGAGCTCGAAGCGGCGCAGGCGATATTCCCGACGAACCTGCCGCTGTTCGAGGACGACGGCACGGCGCTGCCGCCGCTGCCGCCGCTCGAATGGGTGTTGCCCGAAACGCCCGCGGCGCTGGCCGAAGGCCAGCCTGCGCCGCCGGGCATGTCGGTCGAGCCGCGCGCCGAAGGAGGCGTCACGGTGCGTCTCAGTGCGCCGCCGACCGCCGAAGTGCGCGCCGTACTGATGGAATCCGTGGACAAGAAGCAGCGCCAGGCGCTGGAAACCGCGCTCGACCGTTTTGAACTGAGACATCAGGAACTGGCGGCGCCGTCGGTGCGCGGCATCCCGTTCCGGCCGCTGCCGTTGCTGTGCATACGCGACGATCAAGGCGAGCTGGACCTGGCGGAGAAGACCACGCTGCTCCATCTGGCCGGCTTCGCGCTCGCCGAACTGCCGGCCGACCTGCCAGGCTTCGTACCCGAGCAGGACCGCAAGCCTTATCTGCTCGACATCGAAGCGGGACATCTGCGCATCGAACAGGAGCAGGCCGCCTATGCGGTCAATCTCGATCTGGTAGCGACCGAAGTCACGGAGAAGGACTTGGTACGCTGGCTGAGCGAGCGGCTGCGCGACGACGATACGATGCAGACGCAACTGACGGCGTGGTTGTCCAAGGTGCTGGCGTGGCTGGAGCGCGAGCGCGGGTATACGCTGACCGCCTTGGTGCGCCACCAGAACCAGCTCGCCGATGCCTTGGCGGAACGCCTCAAGGCCTTGCGCAACAAGGCGCGCTATCAGGGGTTGCAGCTCGCTCTGCTGGGCCCCGACCCGCGCGGCTGCGTCAGCGCCGATTTCAGCTTTCAGTTCGGGCGCGGCATGTATCCCGCGCGGCCGCCGTACTACCGGGGACGCTACCGTTTCCTCAAGCACTACTACGGCATCATCGGCGATCTCAAGGGCCAGGGCGAGGAGTACGACTGCGCGGTCGCAATCGACGAACTTCCGGAGGTGAAGCACTGGGTGCGCAATCTGCCGCGGTTCCCGGAGTTCTCCTTCTGGCTGCCGACCGCCACGGACCGCTTCTATCCGGATTTCGTTGCCGAACTGTCCGACGGACGGCTGCTGGTGGTCGAGTACAAGGGCGAGGACCGCAAAACGAGCGACGATGCCCGCGAGAAAAGGCAAGTCGGCGAGTTCTGGGCAAAGGAAACGGGCAACCTCTTCCTCATGGCGGAGGCGAAGGACGAAGCAGGGCGCGGCGTACGCGAGCAACTGCGCTCGCTGATCGGCAGCGGGATCTTCGCGGAGTACGAGCGCGTCCGGGTGCTGCGCGACGTCGAGGCGGAAGGCTACCGCGTGCCGGCGGGAACTGAGGGCAACGTGGTTTCCGTTTATGGCGGGGGCGCCGCCTACGCGGTCGAATTCGAGGATCTCGGGGACGGCATGGACGTCGTCACCCTGCCTGCCGACGTCCTGGCGAGGCTTGGAAAGTGAGCGGCCGGCTGCCGGGGGCCGATCTGGCCATCGTGGAACAGAAGAAGATCGACAGTTACCTGCTCAATACGAGCCACCCGGATGGAGGCTCCAAGGCCAAGTTCTTTCTCGCTCGCGGATTCACGTTGCTGCTGTGGCAGGAATTCGCGGAAGCGCTGATCGCGCAGGGGAAGGAAAACCCGGTCACGCGCGTCGGCGAAGACCGATGGGGCGTCCGGTATCGGGTCGATTGCACCTGCCGTACGCCGGATGGCAAGAATCCGTGCATCCGAACGATCTGGCAAGTTGCGCATGGCGACGACATGCCGCGACTGTTAACTGCCCATCCCCGGCGGCTCTAGCCCTTCAACGCCAACGGCAACCCCGCCGTCACCAGCGTCACCCGCTCGCACACGGCCGCGACCCTCTGATTCAGCCGTCCCTGCTCGTCGGCGAACAGGCGGGAGACCGGATGCATCGGCACGATGCCCCAGCCGACTTCGTTGCTGACCAGGATCACGCGGCCCGGCAGTTGCGGCAGGGTTTCGAGCAGCGCCTCGGTCTCGCCCCGGAGCAGTTCGCAGTCGACGGCCTCGCCGGCCTCGGCCTGGGCGGCGGCCTTGCCGGCGAAGAACAGGTTGTTGAGCCAGAGCGTCAGGCAGTCGACCAGCAGGCAGGTGTCGGCGGCGGCGTGGTCGCGCATCGCCTGCGCCAGGCCGAGCGGCGATTCGATGCAGCGCCAGTGCGACGGCCGCCGGGCGCGGTGGTGCTCGACGCGGCGCGCCATTTCGGCGTCGAGCGCCTGGGCGGTGGCGATGTAGACGACATCGAGGCCGCTCTCGACGGCGCGCGCTTCGGCGAGGCGGCTCTTGCCCGAGCGGGCGCCGCCGACGATCAGTTCCTTCATGGCGGCGCAGACTATCACAGCGCCGCAGCCCCTATAATCCGCGGCGATCCGGTCAAGGGAACACGGTCCCAATCCGTGGCGGGCCCGCCGCTGTATTCGGGGACGGACGTCGCAAGCCGCAAGGCAGCCACTGTCGGGGAACACCCCGGCGGGAAGGCGCGACGCTCCGGTCGATCCGAGAGCCAGAAGACCTGCCGGGTTCTTTCAGCGAAGCCCGTGGCAAGGGCTGGGCCGCGCGCATGGTGCGCGCGGCGAATCTTGAAAGGATGGATCGGATGCAATCCCCGCAATTCGCGGTCGCCCCCGTCGACCGCAGCCTCGAGGCGCAGCTGCGCGCCAAGATCGACTCCAAGACCAAGCCGCTGGGCGCCCTCGGCCGGCTCGAGGACCTCGCGCTGCAGGCCGGACTGGTGCGCGGCACGCTGTCGCCGCGGCTGGCCAACCCGCAGATCGTCGTCTTCGCCGGTGACCATGGCGCCGCCAAGGCCGGCGTGTCGGCGTATCCGCAGGACGTCACCTGGCAGATGGTGGAGAACTTCCTGGCCGGCGGCGCGGCGATCAACGTCTTCGCGCGCGCCAACGGCATCGGCCTGACCGTCGTCGACGCCGGCGTGGCGCACGACTTCGGCCCGCGGCCCCAGCTGCTCGACGCCAAGGTCGCCCCCGGCACCGCGAACTATCTCGAAGGCCCGGCGATGACCGCCGCGCAGCGCGACGACGCCATGGCGCGCGGCGCGCGGATCGTCCGCGACCTGGCCGCCGCGGGCTGCGACGTCATCGGCTTCGGCGAGATGGGCATCGGCAACACGGCCTCCGCCTCGCTGATCACCCACTGCCTGACCGGCGCCTCGCTCGCCGCCTGCGTCGGCCGCGGCACCGGGCTCGACGACGCCGGGCTGGCGAGGAAGCGCGACCTGCTGGCCAGGGCGCTCGACCGCTTCGACGGCTCGCGCGCCTGCGCGCTGACCGTGCTTTCGCATTTCGGAGGTTTTGAAATCGCCATGATGGCGGGCGCGATGCTGGCCGCCGCGCAGGAGAAGCTGGTGGTGCTGGTCGACGGCTTCATCTGCGGCGCCGCGGCGCTGACTGCGGCGCGCCTGGCGCCGGCTTTCCTCGACTACGCGGTGTTCTGCCACGCCTCGGCGGAGCCGGGTCACCAGGCGCAGATGGAAGCGCTCGCCGCCCGTCCGCTGGTCGACCTCGGCATGCGGCTGGGCGAAGGCACCGGCGCGGCGGTCGCCTGGCCGCTGCTGCGCGCCGCCTGCGCCTTCATCAACGAGATGGCCAGCTTCGAGTCGGCCGGCGTGAGCGAAAAGAGCGCCTGACCGGAGAAAAGGCGCAGGCGGCATGGGGCTTTCGCTAGAATGGCGCCTTTTCCGCGCGAGCCCCTCACATGATCGACACTTCCGCCCTGAGCAGCCTGGTTGTCTTCCTGGTCGAACCTTCGGCCACGCAGGCGAAGATCATCGCGGGCGAGTTCAAGGGCGTCGGCATCGAGCACCTGCGCACCTTCGGCAGCGGCAAGGAGGTGCTGGCCGCCATGCGCGAGTCGCGCCCGGACGTCGTGGTCAGCGCGCTCTACCTGCCCGACATGTCGGGCACCGAGCTGGTCGAAGCGATGCGGCACGGGCGCGGCACCGAGGAGGTCGCCTTCATCCTGATCTCCAGCGAAACGCGCCCGCAGGCGCTGGAGCCGGTGCGCCAGGCCGGCGTGTGCGGCATCGTGCCCAAGCCCTTCAGCCGCGAACAGCTGCTGACCGCCCTGTCCACGACGCTGGACTTCCTGCGCCAGGACAGCGACCTGGTGCGCGAGATCGACGGCGAGAACCTGCGCGTGCTGCTGGTCGACGACAGCGCCAGCGCGCGGCGTTTCATGCGCCACGTGCTCACCAACGTCGGCATCGAGAAGTTCATCGAGGCGGCCGACGGCCGCGAAGCCGTCGCCATCCTGGCCGAGACGCAGGTCGACCTGGTGGTCACCGACTACAACATGCCTGAGATGGACGGCCGCGAACTGGTCGAGTACATCCGCAAGCAGAGCTGGCAGAACTCGGTGCCGGTGCTGATGGTGACCAGCGAATCCAACGAGTCCCGCCTCGCCGCCGTACAGGAATCCGGCGTCTCGGGCATCTGCGACAAGCCGTTCCAGCCGGACGTCATCAAGCGGCTGCTGTGGAGCATGCTCGGCGACCGCTGAGCCGCCTGTCCCTTGCGCCAGGAACTCGCCTACCTGTTCGCCGCGCTGCGCTTCTTCACGCGGCTGCCGGTGCCGGCCTGGGTCGGGCACTCGCGGGCGCAGCTCGACGGCGCGGCGCGCTACTTCCCGCTGGTCGGCATCCTGGTCGGCGCGCTCGGCGGCGGCGTGAGCTTCGCCGCGTCGCTGGCGCTGCCGGCGAGCGTCGCGGTCGTCCTCGGCATGGCGGCGACGATACTCGCGACGGGCGCCTTCCACGAGGACGGCTTCGCCGATTCCTGCGACGCCTTCGGCGGCGGCTGGGACAAGGCGCAGGTGCTGGCCATCATGAAGGACTCGCGCATCGGCAGCTACGGCGCGATCGGCATCGCGCTGATGCTGCTGGCAAAGTGGAACGCCTTGATGGAGCTGAATGCCGCCGTGCTGCTGCCCGCGCTGGTGGCCGGCCACGCGGTCTCGCGCTTCGCCGCCGTGACGCTGATGGCCGGCCTCGACTACGTCCGCGACGACGACTCCTCGAAGGCCCGGCCGGTGGCTGCCCGGCTCGGCGGCGCGTCGCTGGCGGTCGCCGGCGTGTTCGGCCTGGCGCCCTGCCTGCTGCTGCCGCTGCCCGAGGTCGGCTACGCGCTAGCGGCGGCAGCGCTGGCCGCGCTGGCCGCGGCGATCTTCTTCGCGCGCCGCATCGGCGGCTATACCGGCGACTGCCTGGGGGCGGCCCAGCAGGTCGCGGAACTGGGCTTCTACCTGGGGCTGCTGTGCGACTTTTCCTCATAAGGCACCCGCGGCCCGCGGTGGCGGCGGACATCTGCTACGGCCAGACCGACGTCGGCATCGCCGAGGACGCCGCCGCAGTCGCCGCGCGCATCCGCGGCCTGCTGCCCGATGCGCCGTTCTACAGCAGCCCGCTGAGGCGCTGCCGTCTGCTCGCCGAGGCCCTGCATCCGGCGCCGCGCTTCGACGACCGCCTGCGCGAGATCGATTTCGGCTCCTGGGAGATGAAACGCTGGGACGACATTGGCCGCGCCGCCGTCGACGCCTGGGCCGCCGACCCGCTGCACTATGCCGAGCATGGCGGCGAGAGCGTCGCGGCGCTGCGCCGGCGCGCGGCGGCCTGCGCGCGGGAGATCGCCGCCCGCCATGACGAGGCGGTGCTGGTGATCCATGCCGGCGTGATGAAGGCGCTGGCCGTCGAACTGCTCGGCCTGCCCGACCCGGCGTGGTTCTCGACATCGTTCGTCTTCGGCACGGTCAGCCTGATCGAGGACGGCAGGCTCGCGCTGCACAACGCGACCGCGGACGCCGCGGCCGCAATGGCAAAATAGCGGGATGCCCCCGGCCGTTCCCCTCGCTTCGCTCTCCCGCGCGCTCGTCATCAAGCTCCGCCACCACGGCGACGTGCTGCTGGCGGCGCCGGTGTTCTCGGCGCTCAAGCGCGCCGCCCCGCGATGCGAAGTGGATGCGCTGGTGTACGCCGACACCGCGCCGATGCTTTCCGGCCATCCCGACATCGCGCAGCTGTTCGCCATCGACCGCGACTGGAAGAAGCAGGGTACCGTGCGCCAGGCCGCGGCCGAATGGGAACTGCTGTCGCGGCTGCGCCGGCGCCGCTACGACCTCGTCGTCCATCTGACGGTGCACTCGCGCGGCGCCTGGCTGGTGCGGCTGCTGCGGCCGCGCTGGTCGGTGGGGCCGCGGCGCAAGGATGCGGGCGCCTTCTGGCACAACAGCTTCACGCACCTCTATGCGGCCCAGTCGCATCCCGACCGGCATACGGTGGACAGCAACCTCGACTCGCTGCGCGCGCTGGGCATCGACGCCGGGCTCGACGCGGCGAAGGTCGTGCTGGTGCCGGGTGCCGAGGCCGAGGCGCGCGTCGGTGCGCTGATGGCCGAGCACCGGCTGGCGGACAGGGGCTTCGTGCACCTCCACCCGGCCTCGCGCTGGTCGTTCAAGTGCTGGCCGGCCGACCGCGTGGGCGCGCTGTGCGACCGGCTTGCCGCGCGCGGGCTGCCGCTGGTGCTGACCTGTGCGCCGGACGCGAAGGAACGCGAGCTGGTGGCGGCCGTCCGCGCCGCCGCCCACGTCCCGCTGGTCGACCTCTCCGGCCAGCTGAGCCTCAAGGAACTGGCGGCGCTCACCGCGCGCGCCAGGCTGTTCGTCGGCGTCGATTCCGCGCCCATGCACATCGCGGCGGCGATGGGCACGCCGGTGGTCGCCATCTTCGGCCCGTCGGGCGACCGCGAATGGGGGCCCTGGCACACCGAGAGCCGCGTCGTCGCGTCGCTGAGCCACGATTGCCGCCCGTGCGGGCAGGACGGCTGCAACGGCAGCAAGATCAGCGAGTGCCTGACCACCCTGCCCGTCGCCCAGGTGCTGGCGGCCTGCGAAGAGCTGCTTGCCGCATGAAGATCGCGATCGCCCGGCAAAAGTACACGCCCTTCGGCGGCGCCGAGCGCTTCGTCCAGCGGGCGCTGGACGGCCTGCGCGCCCAGGGCGTCGAAGTGACCATCATCGCCCGCGAATGGAGCGGCGACGCATCCGGCATCCTCAAGGTCGACCCGTTCTATCTCGGCCGCACCTGGCGCGACGTCGGCTTCGCCTTCCAGGTGCAGAAGATCATCGCCGAAGGCCGCTTCGACCTCGTGCAGAGCCACGAGCGCATTCCCGGCTGCCATGTGTTCCGCGCCGGCGACGGCGTGCATGCGACCTGGCTGGAGCTGCGCGACCGCGCGCGCGGCGGCCTCGCCAGGCTGCTGACGCGCCAGTCGCCCTGGCACAGCTACGTCAAGCAGGCCGAGGAACAGATGTTCCGCCACCCCAACCTGCGCGCCGTGATCTGCAACTCGGCCATGGTGAAGCGGGACATCGCGCGCCGCTTCCAGGTCGCCGACGACAAGCTGCACGTCATCCACAACGGCGTGGATCTCGAGCGCTTCCATCCGGGCCTGCGCGGCGATCATCGCGAGCGCGTGCGCCAGGAACTGGGCATTGCCGCGGACGCGCCGGTGATCGCGTTCGTCGGCTCCGGCTTCGAGCGCAAGGGCGTATTCGTGCTGCTGCGCGCGCTGGCCGCCATGGAACGGCGCGACGCGCATCTGCTGGTCGTCGGCAAGGACCGCCAGCTCGACAAGGCGCAAGCGCTGGCGCGCCGGCTCGGCGTCGAATCCCGCGTGCGCTTCCTCGGCGGGCGCGAGGACGTGCGCCCCTACTACGGCGCCGCCGACCTGTTCTGCCTGCCGAGCCTCTACGATCCGATGCCGAATGCCGCGCTGGAAGCCTTCGCCTGCGGGCTGCCGGTGGTGACCTCGACGACCAGCGGGGCGGCGGAGCTGGTCGAGGAGGGCAGGAACGGCGCGGTCTGCGACGCGCTCGACGGGCCTGCGCTGGCGCAGCGCCTGGCCCAGTTGTGCGCGCCGGGCGCCGCCGCCGCGCAGGGCGCCGCGGCGCGCGCCACGGTCGCGGCACTGGGCACGCAGGCAATGACGGATCGCCTGGCTGCCCTCTACCGCTCGCTGACGGCAGCATGACGCCGCCGCTATAATCCGCGCTCCTTCCCTGGGCTCCCGCCCCGCGCCGATGACCGCTCCCCTGACCAGCCGCCAGCTCTATTTCCGCTTGCTCGGCTTCGTCCGTCCCTACTGGAAGATATTTGCGCTCGGCATCCTCGGCATGGTCGCGCTCGGCGCCACGGAACCGCTGTTCCCGGCCCTGATGAAGCCGCTGCTCGACAAGGGCTTCACCGGCAAGCCGCGCGACGACCTGTGGATCGCGCCGCTCGCCATCGTCGGCATCTTCCTGCTGCGCGGCATGCTTTCCTACGTGACGTCCTACGTGATGTCCTGGGTCACGAATCGCGTCGTCATGGACCTGCGCATCGCGATGTTCGACCGCATGCTCGCGCTGCCGACCCGCTTCTACGACGACCAGAGCACCGGCGCGCTGCTCTCGAAGGTGACCTACGACGTCTCCAACGTCACGAACGCCGCCACCAGCGTGCTGACAACCTCGGTGCGCGATTCGCTGTCGATCGTCGGACTGCTCGGCTGGCTGTTCTACCTCAATTGGAAGCTGACCCTGGTGGCGCTCGCCATCGGTCCGGTGGTGGCCGTCGTGGTGCGATTGTTCTCGGGCCGGCTGCGCAAGGCGAGCCGCGACGCCCAGCGCTCCATGGGCGACATCACGCACATCCTGGAGGAAGCCATCGGCGGCCACCGCGTGGTCAAGATCTTCGGCGGCCAGGCCTACGAATCGGCGCGCTTCCGCTCCGCCAACCAGCGCCTGCGCGGCTCCAACATGCGCCAGGCGATCGCCGCCTCGGCGACCGTCCCCATCGTGCAGCTGTTCGCCGCCGTGGCGTTGGCGATCGTCATCTACGTCGCGCTGCTGCAGTCGTCGATCGCGCAGACCACCGTCGGCGGCTTCGTCTCCTTCATCACGGCGATGCTGATGCTGCTGACCCCGATCAAGCACCTGACCGACGTCAGCGCTCCGCTGCAGCGCGGCCTGGCGGCCGCCGAGAGCATCTTCGATCTGCTCGACGAGACGGGCGAGGACGACCGCGGCAGCGTCGCAACCGAGCGCGTGCGCGGCCGGATCGACTTCGAGGACGTCACCTTCCGCTACCCCAGCGCGGAGCGGCCGGCCCTGGCCGGCCTCACGCTGCATGTCGCGCCCGGCGAAACCGTCGCGCTGGTCGGCTCCTCGGGCAGCGGCAAGACCACGCTCGCCCACCTGATCCCGCGCTTCTACCACCTCGACGGCGGCGTCATCCGCATCGACGGCGAGCCGCTCGAGGCAATGAAGCTGGCCAGCCTGCGCGGCAACGTCGCGCTGGTCAGCCAGGACGTCGTGCTGTTCAACGACACGGTGGCCGCCAACATCGCCTACGGCACCATGGCCGGCGCCTCGCGCGAGGCGCTCGAGCAGGCGGCGCGCGCCGCCTTCGCGCACGACTTCATCACGGCGATGCCGCAGGGCTACGACACGCTGGTCGGCGAGAACGGCGTCAAGCTCTCGGGCGGCCAGCGGCAGCGGCTCGCCATCGCCCGCGCCCTGCTCAAGGACGCGCCGATCCTGATCCTCGACGAGGCGACCTCGGCGCTCGACTCGGAATCCGAACGGCAGGTCCAGGCGGCGCTGGACGTGCTGATGAAGAATCGCACCACCATCGTGATCGCCCACCGGCTTTCCACCATCGAGCGTGCCGACCGCATCGTCGTGCTGCGCCACGGGCAGATCGCCGAAACGGGCACGCATGCCGAGCTGATCGCCAAGGGCGGCGTCTATGCCCACCTCCATCGCCTGCAGCACGAGCGCGAGGCGGTCGAATGAGCGCGGCATGAAGCCGCTGCCTCCCGACGCCCGCATCCTGGCCATCGCTGTCGCCCGCATCGGCGACACCCTGCTGGTGACGCCCGCGCTGGCCGCGCTCAAGGCGCTGGCGCCGGCAGGGCGGCTCACCTGCCTGGCCCACCCGAAGCGGCTCGAAATCCTCCAGCACCTGCCGTTCATCGACCGGCTCGGCCCGATCACCAAGCAGCGCGCGCCGTGGCTCGGGCGGCTTTCCGGGAAGCGCTACGACCTCGCGGTGGTCTGGGGCAAGGACGCGCCGCTGATCCGCTACGCGCTGCGCGCGGCACACCAGGTCATCGCCTTCCGCCAGGAAGACGCCTCCATCAACGAAAGCCTGGCGGCCTGCGTCGAATGGCCGGCCACGGAGGGGCACGCGGTCGACCATCGCCTGTCGCTGCTGGCGCCCCTGGCGCCGCCGGCCGCCGGACGCCGCCTGCGCTACGCGGCGAGCGCTGCGGAGACCTCGTGGGCGCGCGGCTGGCTGCGGCAGGCCTGCGGCAGGGACGGCGTCCTGCCCGTCTGCATGCAGACGGCGAGCTTCCCCACCAAGGCCTATCGGGACTGGCCCGAGGCGAGCTTCCGCGAACTCGGCGAACGCCTGCTCGCCCGCGACCCGCGCATCGTCCTCGTCCTGCTGGGCGACCGCGGCGACCGCGAGCGCGCGGCGCGCATCGCGGCGGCGCTGGGGCCGCGGGCGCTATGCGCGGCGGGTGACTTCACGCTGCGGCAGAGCGCGGCCATGCTGTCGCTGGCCGGCCTGTACGTCGGCGTCGACACCGGCATCACGCATGTCGCCGGCGCCCTCGGGCTGCCGATGGTGGCGCTCTACCACTGCGCCCATCCCGGCCGCTACCTGGCACCGCTCGAGCATCCGGCCCCGCTGGAGGTGATCGAGCAGCCGCTGCCGCCCGGCGGCTGCAGCACGGCCGCCGGCATGGACGCAATCAGCGTGGACCGCGTCTGGGACGCGGCGCAGCGCGTCCTCGCTCAGGCGGCCAGCAGGGACTCGTAGAGCGCGACCATCCGCTCGCTCATCACGGTGAGCGAGTATTCCCGCTCGGCCAGCCGCCGTCCGGCCGCTCCCATGGCGGCGCGGCGTGCGGGGTCGCGCAGCAAGGCGAGGATCGCGGCGGCGAGCGGCGCCGATTCGGCCGGCGGCACCAGCAGTCCGGTCTCGCCGTCGTGCACGACCTCCGGCACACCGCCGACTGCGCAGCCGACCGTCGCGCAGCCGGTGGCCATCGCCTCGGCATAGGAAGTCCCGAGCGCCTCCTGCAGCGTGGGCAGCACGAAGAGGTCGAGCGACGCCAATACGTTTGGAACGTCGCGGCGCAGGCCGAGGATGCGCACGCTGTCCGACAGGCCGAGCTCGACGATGCGACGCTCCAGGTTCTGGCGCTGGGGGCCGTCGCCGGCGAAGACGAACAGCGCGTCCGGGAACTCGCGCAGCACTTCGGGGATGGCCTCGAGCAGGTAGGCGTGGCCCTTCTTCTTGCGCAGGATGGCCACGGTGCCGATCAGCAGGCGGGTCCCGGCGGCCAGTTCCTCGCGCAACACCGGCGTCGCCGACGCATAGCGGCCGACGTCGATGCCGGTGGGAATGGCGACGATGCGCCCCGCAGGAACGCCCTGGGCGATCAGGTCCTCGCGCACCTGGCGGCTCACCGTGACGACCTGGTGCGGCAGCCGGGCGTAACCCCAGCGCGAGGTGATCGGCAGCGCGAGATGCCGCGTGCGCACGATGCGCGGGCGGCGGCGAGCGAGGCGCCCCGCGAGGCCCGCCAGGAAGCTGTCGCGCCCGGAATGGGTGTTGACGACGTCGACGCGCTCGCGCCCGATGATCGCCATCAGGCGCATCACGCCGGGCAGGTCGAGGTTCGAACGCATCGGCACCTCGAACACCTCGAAGCCTTCGGCGCGCGCGCGGCGCGCCAGCTCCGCCCCCGGCCGCGTGGCCAGCAGCGCGCGATGGCCGCGCCGCTTGAGTTCGCGCGCCTCGTTGAGGGTTCGATTCTCTTGCCCTCCCCAGCCGACGGAGGATTCGGTATGCAGTACGGTCAGCACGGGACTCGGCATCGCGGAAAATGCGCGATTCTAGCCTTAGCGGCCGTCCCGCCGGGCCGCGCGGGTACAATTCGCCCCCGTAATGAAGCCCGCGCGCGCCATTCCCGTCCTCATGTACCACCATGTCAGTCCGGCCCCGGGACTGGTCACCGTGTCGCCCGGATGCTTTCGCGCCCAGATGGAATACCTGGCCCGCGACGGCTGGCACGCGATCGGCTGCGACGATCTGGCGGGCTTCCTCGACGGCGCCCCGCTTCCGGCAAAGAGCTTCCTGATCACCTTCGACGACGGCTACCTCGACAACTACGTGCATGCCTACCCGGTGCTGCGCGAGTTCGGCCTGCGCGCGACGATCTTCGGCGTCACCGGCTGGATCGGCGAGGGGCCGGCGCGCGCGGCCGCCGGGGACGCCGCCGCGCTGCCGGAGTGCCCCGACCATCGCGGCTGCAAGGCGGCGATCGGCCGCGGCGAGGCGGATGCCGTCATGCTGCGCTGGAGCGAAGCCGAGCGCATGCGCCGGGACGGCTGCTGCGAGTTCCATTCGCATACGCACTCGCACCGCCGCTGGGACCGCGAGATCGCGGACGCCGGCGAGCGGCGCCGGCTGCTCGCCGGCGACCTGGCGCAGTCGCGCGGCACCCTTAGTGCCCGGCTCGGCGTCGACTCGCGCCATCTGTGCTGGCCGCAGGGCTACTACGACGACGCCTACCTGGACATCGCGCGCGCGGCCGGCTTCACCCATTGCTACACGACCGAGAAGCGCGTCAACCGGTCCGGCGCCGATCCGCTGCGCATCGGCCGCCTCGTCGCCAAGGAAGCGCCGCCCGAGTGGATCGCGCGGCGCCTGCGCTGGTTCTCCTCGCCGCTGGTCGGCGGCCTCTACGCGCGCCTGCGCGGCAACTGAGGCGGCGGTCCGGTGCGCATCTGCTTCTACAACCTGACGGCGGGCTTCAAGAGCGGCGGGCTCGAGACCTACTGCTGGGAGGTCGGACGTGCCCTGGCGCGCAACGGCCACGAGGTGACGCTGATCGCCGGCACCGGCGGGCGGGCGCGCAACGCCGAGGTCCGGCTGGTCGCCCTGCCCTACGTGCCGCGCGACCGCTTTCCCGACCTCGGCACCCGTTTCCGCAAATTGGCCGAGCGCTTGTCGTTCGCGCGGCATGCCATGCCGCATCTGCTGTCCGGCGGCTTCGACGCCGTCGTGATCAACAAGCCCTACGATTTCCCGGCGCTCTGGTATGCGCGGCGCCACGGCTTCGGCGGCGTCGTCGCGCTGCGCAGCGGCGGCACCGAGCACTACCTCGGCGACCGCTACTTCGGCCGCGCCGTCGACCTCTGGCTGTCGACCAGCGCCTACAACGCGGCGCAGGTGAAGCAGCGCTACCGCCATGACGTCACCGTCGTGCCGAACGGCGTCGATCCCGCCCTGTTCCGGCCCGCAGAGCCCGACGCCCGCGTCCGCCAGCGCTTCGGCATTCCCGCCGAGGCGAGGCTCGCGGTGAGCGTCGGCCGCCTGGTGGGCTGGAAGGGCCTCCACACCGTCATCGAGGCGCTGGCGGGCATCCCCGGCATGCATTACCTGGCGGTCGGCCACGGGCCGGAACGCGACGCGCTGATGAAGCTGGCGGCCCGCCTCGGCGTCGGCGGGCGCGTGCATTTCGCCGGCGAAGCCGCGCACGCCGACCTGCCGGTGCTGCTCAATGCGGCGGACCTCTTCGTGCAACCGTCGATCGGGGAAGAAGCTTTCGGCATCAGCGTGGTGGAGGCGATGGCCTGCGGATTGCCGGCCCTGGTCGCCGACCAGGGCGGACTGCGGGAGATCGTGCGCGACGGGGAATGCGGGCGACTGCTGCCGCCGGACAATGTTCCGGCCTGGCGCAAGGCGCTTGGCGATCTCGACCGCCATCCCGGAGAGATGCAGCGGTTGGGCGCCGCGGCACGGCGCCGCGCCGAGCAGAACTTCACCTGGGACGCCAACGCGCGCCGCCTGGCCGAGCTGCTCGAA